>JABEVK010000009.1 GCA_013044245.1 Spirochaetales bacterium
TCCCAAACCTCTTCAAGGATGCCGAAATCACCGGGTCGTGACAAAAGAAGAACTTTCATACCCTTTTCTCTTTCGGCGATTTGGGGCCGCTACTGAGAGAAAAAAATGAATCGGTCATCAGGTTGCGGTTTTGTTGGCGGGTTGCTCAGAAGTTTCGTTTCCGATTAAAATAATCAGTAATATGCCCGTACCAAACGTGGTAATCACTCTAACAGGTACTGATCCCTGGGAAAACCTGGCCGCCGAGGAGCTCTTGTGGCGGGACCTGAAAGGGCTAGGCCTGCTGTTATACCGTAACGCACCCTCACTGATTTTGGGACGTCATCAGAATCCCTGGCGCGAAGTCCGTTGGAAGGAAGTCGGTCGCCGGGGGCTCCCCCTTTTGCGTCGCTCGACAGGTGGTGGTACCGTCTGGCATGATGAAGGAAACCTCAACTTTTCGTTTCTTTGGGGACAGACAAACTACCGTCGAGACGCTTTGCAGAATTTTGTTGCCGAAACTCTGCGCTCACGGGGCTTTCCTGTTGTCGTGGGAGAAAAGGGTGACCTCTTGTTAGAAGTGACGAAGGGGACAGAGGGAACGACACGGCGCAAGATTTCGGGGCATGCCTATGCTTTTCGCGGGGGACGGGTGCTCCATCACGCCACTTTGCTTTGCCAAGCCCGCTTGGACGATCTGCGATCGGTTTTGGGGACAACTGGTGAGCTTGTAGAGTGGGTGGGAACACCCTCTCGGCCAATGCCGGTGGCTAATCTGGGTTGGGAGCCCGCCGAAGCTGTCCAGAGTTTGACCGAAGCGTTTATTCAGCGCGAAAAGGCCGTTTCGGTGACACCCTGGGACGCCCTGGAACTGTCGGAAGCAGAATGGCATGAAAAAAAACGCCAATTTCGTGACCGGTTGAGCAGTCCTGAATGGACCTGGGATCTTACTCCCCCCTTTCGTTGGCAAGGTCGTGTCAAGGAGGGCTCAGGGTCATTTCGTGTGGAAGAAGGCCTTGTCCGTGAAGGACCAACATCAAAAGATGAAGGAAAATACTTTTTCTCTGGGGATTTTTTTGAGTATCTTCCTAATAGGAGCTCAGAATTCACCAAGAAAGGCCAGGAGGTGCCATGACAGCCCATGATTTTATGGAAAAATTTCGTCTAATGCTTGAGGATACGCAGTCGGGAATCTTAGCGACGACCGACTCTGAAGGGTACCCCAACATGCGCTATATGACGCCCACCCTGGTGCCGGGTAAGGACGGTCTGCTTTATGCGGTTACAGCACAGCATTTTCCAAAAGTCACCGACATAGCGAAAAATTCTCGGGTGAGCTGGCTGTTTACTGCAGCGAGAACTCGTGAAGTCTATTCTCTGCGCGGTTTGATTCGTGTGATTGATAATCCCCGCTTCAAGAGCGAGATCCTGGAACAACTGGGAAAGGGCCTTGAGACCTTTTGGAAACTCAATGAAGACCCTTCCTTGCTGGTTTGCCTGGAAACCGTTTTAGAATCGGCCGAATATTTTAACCCCAAAACCGCCGAAAAATCTCAGGTTTCTTTCGCATCTTAGGAGGTATTGTGCGACCCCTTAAATTATACGACAAGGCGTTTTTGCGCCCTATGCTCGAAGAGATGGTGCTCATTCGCCGTTTCGAAGAAAAGGCCGGTCAAATGTACGGTCTGAAAAAAATAGGAGGATTTTGTCACCTCTACAACGGTCAAGAAGCCGTATGTTCCGGCGCAGCTCGCGCTATGATCCGAGGAACAGATATTCTTCTGACCGGCTATCGTGACCACGGTCATGCGCTGGCGCTGGGGATCGAGCCCAACCGGATTATGGCTGAGTTGTATGGCAAGGCTACCGGTGTTTCGAAGGGAAAAGGCGGCTCTATGCACATGTTTGATTATGAAAAAGGCATGTGGGGGGGCAACGGTATTGTGGGAGGACAAATTCCTTTAGCGACCGGCTCGGCCTTTGCACAAAAGTACAAGAAAACAGGCGGCGCCACGGTTTGTTACTTTGGGGATGGAGCTATTCATCAAGGCGCCTTTCACGAGGCGATGAACCTCGCGGCTTTATGGAAGCTTCCGGTGGTATTTATCTGCGAGAATAACCAATACGGCATGGGTACAGCGGTGGGAAGAGCCAGCTCTGTCCAAGATCTGTATGTGAAAGGGCAGGCCTACGGTATACCCTCCAAAATGGTGGACGGCATGGATGTGATTGCCGTTTATGAAGAGGTTAAAGCGGCGATGGAATTGGCACGTACCCAAAATCAGCCGTCCTTTTTAGAAATCAAAACTTATCGGTACAAAGGGCACTCGATGTCTGACCCGGCGAAGTACCGAACCAAAGAAGAAACTGAAGCTTACCTCCAACAGGATCCCATCCTCCTGCTTAAAAAACGGATGGAAGAAGCAGGTTTCCTCACTGACGAGGAATACAAAGAGATCGACAAAAAGGCTAAAGAAATTGTGGCCCAGGCGGTTGACTTCGCCGAAAACAGTCCAGAACCGAATGATGATGAAATTTATGCAGGCCTCTACGCCTAATCCGCGACACCTCATGAGCAAGGAGAAAACATGGCCATAATTACCCTACGAGAGGCACTCCGGCAGGCTCTCGATGAAGAAATGGCACGCGACCCGAATGTCGTCATTATGGGCGAAGAAGTAGCCCAGTATGATGGCGCTTACAAAGTTACAAAAGGACTTCTTGATAAGTACGGTCCGGATAGAGTACTTGATACTCCTATTACCGAGCTGGGTTTTACCGGTTTAGGAGTTGGCGCCGCTTTTGGCGGTATTCGCCCCGTGGTCGAGTGGATGACCATTCAGTTCGGCCTCTTGGCCATTGACCAGTTGATCAACAACGCCACAAAGTACCGCTACATGTCAGGCGGCCAGTTTCAGGTTCCCTTGGTTATTCGGGGGCCTAATGGCCCAGCCGAATACCTATCGAGTCAGCACAGTCAAAGCTTTGCGTCCTATTTTGTGCACGTACCCGGTTTTAAAGTTGTCGCCCCCACAACCCCGTATGACGCCAAGGGTTTGCTGAAGTCGGCTATTCGTGACAACAATCCGGTCATTTTTTTAGAAAGTGAAATGACCTATGGCCATAAAGGTGAGGTCCCTGAAGAAGAATACCTCATTCCGTTTGGCAGTGCAGACATCAAGCGTCCGGGGAAAGATGTCACCATTATTAGCTTTTCCAAGCCCGTTTTGATGTGTCTTGAAGCCGCCGAAGCCTTGGCAAAAGAAGGAATTG
Source organism: Spirochaetales bacterium (assembly GCA_013044245.1). Taxonomy (GTDB): domain Bacteria; phylum Spirochaetota; class Spirochaetia; order JABEVK01; family JABEVK01; genus JABEVK01. The sequence continues at coordinate 3,253 of JABEVK010000009.1, forward strand.
ACGCCGAAGTTGTTGATCTTCGTTCACTGCGACCCTTAGATCACGAAACGATTTACGCCAGTGTCCGCAAAACCAATCACTGTATTGTTGTTGACGAAGCCTGGCCCCAGTGTTCGGTAGGAAGCTGGGTTCAATCGGTTATTCAAAAAGATTGTTTTGATGATCTGGACGCACCCGTCGAGCTGGTGGCCGGCGAGGATGTTCCCATGCCTTACAACCACAGGCTTGAACTCGCAGTTCAGCCCACGGTTGCCAAAATTTCCAGCGCCGTCAAACGTGCGCTGTACCGGAGTTAACTGATGGCCGAGAAAGTTTTTATGATTGCCTTGAGTCCAACCATGGAGGAAGGCGCCATCCTTAAATGGCAAAAAAAAGTCGGTGATGCTGTAAAAATGGACGACATACTGTGCGAGGTCGAAACTGACAAAGCCAGCATGGAGTACGTTTCGTCGCAAGAAGGTGTTCTTTTAGCGATTGTTAAGGACGTCGGTGCTAGCGCTAAAGTTGGCGATACAATTGCCGTGATCGGCGAAGCAGGAGAAGACCCCGCACCGCTGATCGCCGAGTCAGCACCCAGCGCAAAACCACCGACTTCGACGCAGGCCTCGGCTTCGACGCCGGCCCCGGCTTCCGCCCCGGTCGTGACCGCCGATACGTCGACAAACGGTCGAACGAAAAGTTCACCGTTGGCTCGCCGGATTGCGGCCGAAAAAGGTCTGAATGTTGCCGAAATCCCGGGCAGTGGTCCAGGGGGCCGTGTGGTCAAGGCTGATGTAGAAGGCTATACGCCAGCTCCTGCTGTCAAAACCAGTGTACCGGCTTCCTCTCCGTTAAATAATGATCGCGTCCCAGTGAGCCGTAAGAGGGGAACGATAGCCAAACGCCTCAGTGAAAGCCTGTTTACCGCCCCTCACTTTTTCTTAACGCTGGGCATTGAAATGGATGGACTTTTGGCGGCGCGGGAAAAGCTCAATGAAAAACGCAAGGATAAGCTGGGCTTGAACGCTTTTCTGATCAAATTTTTAGCCGAAGCTTTAAAACGGCATCAGGCTTTGAATGCTAGCTGGGAAGGGGACTATATTCAGAACCACGCCTCTGTCGACATAGCGATCGCTGTGGCCCAACCTGACGGCTTGATTACCCCTGTTGTCCGTGACTGCGGTTCTAAAGGCGTGTTACAAATCGAAACCGAGTTGCGAGATTTGATCGACCGTGCCCGCAATAATCAGCTCAAACCTGACGATTACTCGGGGGCGACATTTACGATTAGCAACCTGGGTAGCTTTGGCATTGAAGAGTTTACGGCTATTATCAACCCTCCCGGTGCCGCCATTTTGGCTTTAGGCGCTACGATAAAGACCCCTGTGGTTGCGGAAGATGATAGCATCGTGGTTAAGAAGATCATGAAGGTTACCTTGTCCTGCGACCATCGAGTGATTGACGGTGCTGTTGGTGCTGCCTTTTTAACTGAGTTTAAAGGAATGGTCGAAGATCCTTATAGGGTTCTTTTATAGGCCGGCTGTAAGCTGTTATGCCTGGGGAAATATTACGAGGAGATGAAAATGGCAGAATATGCCTATGACGTTGTCATTATTGGTGGCGGGCCGGGGGGCTATGTGGCGGCTGTCCGCGCGTCACAGCTAGGTTTAAAAGTTGCGGTTGTTGAAAAAGATAAGCTTGGTGGTGTTTGTGGCAATTGGGGATGTATTCCTTCAAAGGCCCTGATCAATCAAGCGGAATTTTTCCACGCTATCCCTGCTTTGCAGAATTTAGGGGTAAAAGTGGACGCCTCGGGTTTAGACTACGCAAAAGCCTATCAAAAGTCGCGAGAAGCGGCAGAGCGATCAGGTAAGGGCGTGCAGTTCCTAATGAAAAAAAATAAAGTAGAAGTAATTTCTGGTACAGCCACTTTAACAGGTCCACATGAAGCGACCGTTGACGGAAAAAAAGTGACAGCCGCTTATATTGTGGTAGCGACCGGCTCGCGTCCCCGGCAGATCCCTGGGTTTGAATTTGATGAAAAGACGGTTCTTTCGAGTACCGGCATTTTGAGCCTGCAAAGCTTGCCGAAAAGTCTTCTGATTCTGGGCTCAGGGGCGATTGGGATGGAGTTTGCCTTTGTGATGAGCACGTTCGGAGTCGAAGTCACCGTCATAGAAATGTTGCCAAGGATTCTTCCTGTTGAAGACCCTGACACCGCCGCTGTCGTCGAAAAAGCTTTTGTGAAACGCGGTGTGAAGTTCTTGACGGCTACCAAAGCCTTAACGCTAAAAACCTCAGCCACAGGCGTTGAGGTCGAAGTCGAACGGGCGGGAAAAAAAGAAACCCTCAAAGCGGAAAAGCTACTCGTGGCAGTAGGACGCGTGCCGAATACTGACAACCTGGGGCTCGAAAAACTAGGGGTGGCTCTTGATCGGGGTTTTGTAACGGTGAAAGATTTCTACCAGACCTTAGTCCCGTCGGTGTTCGCCATCGGGGATATTGTTCCCAGCCCCCTTTTGGCACATGTTGCCAGCAAAGAAGGCGAAATTGCTGTTGAATATATTGCCAGCCTACTGGGCAAAGGTAACGCTCCACACGAGAAAAAGCTTGACGCCAATCTCATTCCGGGAGCTACCTACTGCGAACCACAAATCGCCAGCTTTGGTTGGGCCGAGGATAAAGCCAAAGAAAAGGGAATTGCCTACAAAGCCTACAGCTTTCCGTACAGTGGAAATGGAAAGGCCAGTGCTATCGAGCGCCCCGAAGGCTTGGTAAAAGTTCTGTTTGACCCCAAGACTCACGAGATTCTTGGCGCTCATGTGGCTGGTTACAATGCTACCGAAATTCTTCACGAATTGCTTTTAGCGAAGAAGGCAGAACTACTTCCCGAAGATATCGCTACCATGGTTCACGCTCACCCGACAATTTCTGAAAGCGTAATGGAAGCGGCTCGTGGGGTCGAGGGCTGGGCGATTCACATCTAGTCGCTGTTCGTGAGGAACAATGAGACTGTGCTGCCGCCTTCGGGGTTGTTGGTGACTTCAAGCCGACCCCCATGGCGGACAGCGTATTCTCGGACGAGGGCTAACCCTAAACCCGAGCCCCTCTCACCGTTGGTTCCTTGGTGACTTGAGACCAATTTTCGTTGGCTGGTGTGATTGAGCTCCGCCAGAACGGTGGGGGGGAACCCTTTTCCCTCATCTTTGACAAAAAGGCTCACCTCCGTTGCCAGCTGAGTACCCCCGACAAGAATGCGCCCCCCTGAGGGCGTAAACTTTATGGCATTCGAAAGCAAGTTGCGAACCGCGGCCAAAAGCATGCGTCGGTCACCCACCAAAGTCAGGGGAGGTAGGTCGAACACCAAGTTTTGCCCCTTGGCCTGAATCGCTGCCTCGAGGGGAGCTGATGCCTCACGGGCTAAAGCTTCTAGGTTGAGTGTTTCGGGGGTGAGACTGATGGAGCCGCCTTTAATCAAGGCCCATTCCAAAAGGCTTTCGACGAGGTGATAAACCTGGTGAGCAGAACGAGAAACAGACTGTAAGGTGGTCTGAAGATCACTGCGGCTAAATTGGGAAATATCTTTGGCCAAGAGGCTCAAAAGCCCAAGAATACCTGAAAATGGCGAACGCAAATCGTGGGCGACAACCGTTAGTAAATGGTCCTTCTCTTCGTTGAGTTGCCGCCATCGTTGATTGGCCAAGCGAAGTTCAAGGTTAGTTGTTACTTGTTTTGCCAGTATGCGCAGGGCTTCTTTTTGGTCCTCAGTGAGTTGGCGGGGCACCCGGTCGATGGCGCACAAGGTGCCCAGTGCATAGCCGTCCGAAGTGATTAACGGCTGTCCGGCGTAGAAACGAATTTGGGGCTCTTGTGTCACTAGGGGGTTGTCAGCAAACCGGGGGTCGTTCAGCGCATCGGGCACAATAAAAAGCTGGTTTTGCAAAATAGCATGTGAGCAGAAGGCGATATCACGGGGAGTTTCTCTTACTTCTAGACCTACGACTGCTTTGAACCATTGGCGTTCTTGATCGATTAATGAAATCAACGTGATAGGACAACCACAAACTAACGACGCCATACGGCATAAATCATCGTAATCCTTATCAAAATCCGTATCGAGAATTTCATAGGACTTGAGCGCGTTTAGTCGTTCCTCCTCGTTGGCGGGAAGGGGTGCCACTTGCATGACGCCATTATGAGGGGAATCCACGGCTCTGACAACCAAATTTGGTGGAAAAGCCCAGGGAAATTGCTTACCCTAAAGAGATGAGCCATTCGCGAAAAAGAAATATTAGACGCGATCGGGTCTGGGCAAATCTTTATTTTGTTAAATGTCGTGAAGCGTCTGAACGTCGGTTTTTCTCAAACTTTAGTCAGCAGTTTCTCAAAGAAGCCGAAGAGGCCGGTGAAGTGGGAACCTACTGCTGGTTTCTCGAGCAAGACCGGTGGCAGTCAAGCCCGCTTCTTGACCGACTTTTTGGTATTGGCACAACTTACCCGCGAAATCTTTTGGGTTGGTTCGACCTGGTTGACGAAACCTTTCGCGAGCCCCTGCGGATTCATGTCGAAGGAGTATTGGCGGGGCTTTGGGATTTTGATTACGAGTACCAAATCGTACGGCCCGATACGCAAGAGCGCCGTTGGATTCATGGCAAAGGGCGTGTGCAGAATATTGTTTCTGATGAAGGTATACCCCTAGGGAGGGCCCTTTTAGGTGCGATACAAGACATTACTTCACGGAAACAGCACGAAGTTGCCTTAGAACGAATGACGCGTCTGTACGAGGCCTTATCGCAAGTCAAACAAGTTTCGCTTCAGGCCGTTGGTGAACGAGAGTACCTTGAGCACATTTGCCGGATTCTCGTCATTTCGGCTAAATTTCGGTTAGCTTGGGTTGGTAGGGAAGACCCTCAAACCCACCAGATTTTGCCACAAGCCGCTTATGGCGACCTAGAATACTTGCGCGGTATCGATATCCGTACCGATTCTTCGCCGTGGGGGCAGGGCCCTTCGGGAGAGGTGATTCGTGAAAAACATCCCGTCATCGCCAATAATCTGGAACAGCTGGCGAATTTCCAACCTTGGACCGCTCGGGCCCGAGCCCACCAGTTTCAATCTAGTGCCAACTTGCCCGTTTTGAGGGACGGTAAGGTTGCGGCTACGCTCAATGTCTATGCCACCTCGGTAAATTATTTTGGCGCCGAAGAGGTTTCGTTGTTAGAAGAAGTCTCGGCGGATATCGCTTTGACATTGGACCGTTGGGAATTAGCGGCCGCTCAGCGGCGGGCCGAAGAGGAGCGACGTGTTCTTGAAGCTCGTTTGGCACAGGTTGAACGCCTAGAAAGTCTAGGCAGTTTGGCGGGAGGTGTGGCCCACGATATGAATAATGTGCTGGGGGCTATCCTAAACACTGTGGCTACCTTACGCGCCGTACCGGAGGGCGGCTCTTGGGAACAAGCCTTAACAACTGTGACGCAAGCTTGTTTACGAGGCCGCAGTGTGGTTCAGCACCTCTTGTACTTTGCTCAAAAGGGACTTCAACATGAAGTGGCTGTTAACCTTAATGACTTGGTAAACGAAGTTGTGGATTTGCTCAAACACACCACGTTGCAAAAAATACACTTTAGCCTCGATCTGCAGAACCTGCCCTGTGTACAGGCTGACCCTTCTGCGCTTACCCATGCCCTTATGAACCTTTGCGTTAACGCCGTCGACGCCATGCCCGAGGGGGGGACGATTACCATCACAACCCGTCAGCTCCACGGAATTGACTTGAGCGTTCGAGACACAGGGTTGGGAATGACTTCTGAAGTTTTATCGCACGCGATGGACCCTTTTTTTACTACAAAAGAATTGGGCAAGGGGACCGGGTTAGGCCTTTCCCAAGTATTTGGTACAATGCGAGCACATGAGGGGCAACTGACCCTAGAAAGTTTTCCCGGGCAAGGCACTACAGCGACGATGCATTTTCCAACGTCGCGGACCTTAAACCAAGACGGACGGTGTTTTGAGACGCCCCCCGAGGACGCAGAAACACCAGGGCAGTTGTCTCTTAAGGTTCTTTTGGTGGATGACGATCCCTTGATTCGCGATTCTCTCATCGAGCTGTTAGAGCTTTTGGGGCATAGTCCCACGGCCGCCGCAGGGGGGCAAGAAGCACTCAACCTCTTGGGGGCGGGGTACGAATCGGACGTTATCATCCTTGATATGAATATGCCGGGCATGAATGGGGCGCAAACACTGGCTAAGATTCAAGAAATCCGCCCATCTCAGGCCGTGCTTGTGACTACCGGGTACACTGAAAGTGACCTGGGCGACCTGGCTAAACACGGCAAGGTTATGAGTTTGTCGAAACCGTTTACCGCCAAGGAATTGCGGACAGCCTTGGCGGCAATTTTGGCTTTACCGTGATGCAGGAACGCGGGGTAACGACCGCTATGCGTGTTTTTCCCAGTTACAACTCACGATACGTTGACCATCCAGCCGTGCTTGTCCTCGGCAACACCATACTGAATACCCTTAAGAGATTTCAAAAGTGCCATACTGACTTCGCCGTGATTGCCTCCTGAAAAGGCGGCTTTTTGTCCTTGATGTGTTAACGATTCGAGGGGCGAAACTCCTGCGGCCGTGCCTGTCACAAAGACTTCGGTAGCCTCTGCTAAGACTTCATCAACGCTGAGTTTTCGTACTTCGGTCTTAATGCCCAGGTCGGCGGCAATGGTTAAGATGCTTTCTCGCGTGATACCAGGGAGAATAGTGTCGCCAAGTTCCGGCGTGACCAAACTGCCGTTTTTCAGGTACGCAAAAAAGTTGCAAGATGACCCTTCTTCAATGTATTGGCCCGTCTTGGCGTCTAAGAAAATGGCTTCCATGTAGCCTTGGTGCTCAGCTTCTTTTTTGGCCAAAGTGGGAATAACATAGTTCGCGTCACATTTAATCCAACCGGTACCTTTGGGTGTGGCCCGAATCTTATCGGTAGTAACCGCCGCAGTGGAGCCTTCTTTGAAATAGGAACTAACAGGAGTGGCAACGACAACCACCCAGGGGTGGGTGGATAAGCCTAACCCAATGGCAGGTTCCGAATAGCTGAACGGTCTAAGGTAGATCGCTTCGGCGTTTTGAAAGTTGTCTTTCTCCCACTCTTTTTGGAACTGGGGGCGAAAGCCCAAAGCGGCGTTCTTGGCTACCACTTGCCGGTTGGCTTCAACAAACCGGGCCATGGGGAAACCTGGCATTTTGAGGCCGATCATCGAGCGTTCCATCCGGGCACCATTTCGATCCGGTCGAAATAGTTTAAGGCTACCGTCAGGTTGCGGAAAAGCCTTGAGCCCTTCAAAACAACCTAAGCCATATTGTGTTGTATAGTTTACCAAAGGAAGCTCTGGAAAAGAATTGCGCTGATCAAGAAGGGCCTGCCACTGAGCGGGGCTCAACGCGGCCTCTTCGGCCGGAGTTTTGTGCGGTTTTTCGACATAGGTATCATGCCAGCCGCCGTTACCATCAGAACGTGAATAAAAAACCCAGGGGTAAATACTAAGGGTAAAAGCCAAGATTGCCTCCTCTGAAGTGGCAAATTCAGATTTTAGCCAAAATTTGCAAGCAAGTAAAGACTTTATTTTTGCTTGTGTTAGCTATATATTACTTTCACTATGGAAAACAAAATTGAAAACATTCTGATTATTGGTTCGGGCCCTGCGGCTCACACGGCAGCAATCTACACAGGACGAGCAAATCTGAATCCTTTGCTCTTTGAGGGTTTTTTGGCTGGTGGCGTTGCAGCGGGTGGGCAACTAACAACCACAACCGAAATTGAAAACTTCCCGGGTTTTCCTGAAGGGTTACCAGGCCCCGAATTGATGGACCGGATGCGAGCTCAATCACTAAGGTGCGGTGCGCGCATCGAAACCGAAACGGTAAACTCGGTAGATTTATCCAAGCGCCCCTTTGCCGTGACGACTGACTCGGGGACATTTTATGCCAAAAGTCTGATTCTGGCCACAGGGGCTACGGCAAAACGACTAAATCTCCCGGGTGAGGATGTTTATTGGCAGAGAGGTATCTCGGCTTGTGCCGTTTGCGACGGGGCTTTGCCGTTCTTTAGAAACCGACCCTTAGTTGTCATTGGAGGGGGGGATACGGCGTGCGAAGAGGCTACTTACCTGACCAAGTTTGCTTCAATGGTGCATTTGTTTGTTCGACGTGATGTTTTACGGGCCAGCAAAGCCATGCAGAAACGTGTGGCTGAAAACCCCAAGATTCAAATTCATTGGAACACCGCGGCCACAGAGGTGCTGGGGGATGGAAAAAAGATGACAGGAGTGCGCTTGGTGACCAAAGGGAACGTTTCTGAGCAGATTCTCGAGGCCGGTGGGTTATTTTATGCGATCGGTCACGTGCCGAATACTGAGTTTTTGCAGGGCCAAGTGAACCTCGATGAAACAGGCTACATTAAAACGGTTCCCGGTACTGCTAAAACCAACGTCCTTGGTGTTTTTGCCGCCGGTGACGTGCAGGATAAAGTCTACCGACAAGCAATTACAGCGGCGGGTTCGGGGTGTATGGCCGCACTCGAGGCCGAGCGGTTCCTTTCAGAAGAGGAAGAAACAGGACACTGAGACCTTTGAGTCAGGTTACGCCCGGTGAATTACCGTGGCGTTAGCTTGATGGGTGGCGGTTAAGGTGATTTCCGCCACCTGAACATGGGCAGGTGCTGAAACGGCGTACCAAACGGCGTCGGCAATATCCTGTCCTGTTAGTGGCTTGATACCTTGGTACACAGCTTTTGCCCGGTTGGTATCGCCGTGAAAGCGAACCACCGAGAATTCTGTTTCGACGAATCCAGGTTGGATATTGGTGACGCGAATGGGGTGTTCTATCACATCTTGCCTAAGGCCGTCCGAGATAAACCGAACCGCCGCTTTACTGGCACAATAGACTGCGCCGTTGGGGTAGGCCTGGATTCCGGCAATGGACCCTATGTTGACAATTTGTCCTGCTTGCCCCGTGGCAATCATGCGACGAACCACACTTCGCGACATCCATAAAAGCCCTTTGATGTTTGTATCAATCATGGTGTCCCAGTCGTCGGGGTTGTTATCGGGGAGCTTGCCCCATCCCAAGGCTAAACCAGCGTTATTGATCAAAACGTCAATTTGTCTGTCTTGCCAGTTGGTTAGCGACTGTTCAACATCAAGGCGGCGCCGAACGTCCAAAGTTTGCCAGTTAACGGTAACGCCGTAGGTTGCTGACAGATGGGCGCTCAACGCTTCAAGACGATCTTGACGTCTTGCTGTAAGCAAAAGGTTCCAGCCTTGGATAGCAAATTTTTCGGCACAGGCGGCGCCAATGCCGCTGGAAGCACCTGTGATCAGTACGGTTTTGCGGAGGACTTCGTCCTTACGGGGGGATTCATCGCTCATCGAGATACCTCACTTTGCCGGGATAATCCAAATTTTTAGGTTGGGGGAAAGTTCAAGCGTGCTCAGCGCGCGAATATTCCACTGGTGTCCGGCTTTGCCCGCTAAAGAGCGCTGGGGAAAGGGAAACTCGCCGGGCTTGGCGCTATAGCGCTCTTCGATTTCGGAATGCTCAAGACCAGTCTCTGAATAAGCGGCAATTTGTTCATACCACAAGGCAAACACTAATAGATGGTTTTTGCCGGCCAGCATCCACCAGGCATAACTCATCCCTGCGTAGGATTCTACCAAGCGAGCTTCGGCCAGCTCAGGCCGGAGATGTTCATAGACGTCTTCAAGGTGATGGTAGAAGGCGGTGAATTCCTCGTCTCCTACCCAGTTCAGGGATTTTTCACTAACATTGGCAGAAAATAGTCCTGAAGAAAGATCAGAAAGGCCCATGACCTCATACTTAGGCCGCCGACCTTTACCCCAGCCTAAAAAACGGCTCAAAAAGCACCGAAGCTTCATCCCTTCGCGACCTACTTTTTCCGAAAGCGACATTCCCCAAAGAAAGGGGTTCCCCGTGTCATGAGTGTCGATTGCGTAGGCCACCGAAAAAGGAGTTTTTCGCCGTCGGTTGAGTTCTTCGAGTTCGCTTTGCAGGCGGAAGGATTTTTCGAGATGTTCTTGGCCCACGGTTTCCATCATGTCACTACCCAAAAGCGCATCGTAACCGATCGCCTGGTAGTCTTCGCACTCATTCCCCATGCGTTCAGCCAAATGGGCGATATACGGCTTTCCCGGGAGCTTTGAGCGCCGGATCAGTTCCGCAAGAACTGCCGGGGTCGGTCGGTCTGACAGAGGCCAGTTCCCGTCGCCATCAAACAGCGAATCAAACACATGGTCAACACTGTCGTGACGAACAAAATCAAAATGAAAACGGTCACGCCAATACAAAAAAATGCTACAAAACAGATCAAGGGCCGCTGGATTGGGTTCGGGACGTTGGCGCAGAACCGTGCCTTGCAGGGGAACATTGTGATAAAACTGAAACGGAGTGACGACGTGGTAGGCCCAAGAGCTGGAATCCCGGTCCTCTTTATTAAGGTAGTGAAAGAGGGGGTAGTGGTCTTGAGTATGATAACCAGCAAATCGCGGAAGACCTTCTGAATCCCACGAATGTACCGGTACCGTCCAATAGCCTTGCGCAATGAGCAGTTGTACGGCCTCTTGGTAGGCTTGGCGCTTTTCACTGACACGTACAGCGGTGTCTGTTTCTTCTTCATCAAAGGTGTGTAAGGACTTTTGCCGCAAGAAACCTTGAATCAAAGTTCTCACTTCTGAGGCCAGACGTTCTTGAACCTCTTTGGTGTAAACTTGATCAGGTTGAAGCATGTAATCGAGCCATTGCCGGTCTTCAGGGTACAATTTAATCCATCGAAAGGCCTCGGGAACTTCTAGGGCGGGAATCGCATACTGGGCGGTGTGCGGTTCCAAATCAAACCCTACTGCTTTACCCAAGACATGGGCCGCCTGAATAAAGGCCTCTAACTGGGCGGCTGGGCGAATTCCCGAAGTTTCTAAGCCTTGATGTACCACTTGCGGCGCGATCGTTTTTAGACTCCGAATGGCGTAGGTAGTCCCAAATTCGTATTCAGTGAAGGGTGCTAAGTGAATCGCCTTGACGCGAAGACCGGGTAAAAGTTTTGATGCTTGTACAAAATTGCCCAACTGGCCATTAAGCCCGGTAGCTCTCACATTGACAAAACACGCCGAAGAAGCTGCCAGCCAGCCAGAATCGGAGTTGTCGGCAACCGGACTAACGGGAATCTTGTCCTGCATTAAAAGGGAATAAAACACAGCAATCACTGCGTCGGGTAAAGCCAAAAGTGCTTTTTGCGACAACCTCAGTGCTGAAGACTTTTGGTATTCCGCTGCGAGCGCCTCGCCTTGGGCTTTTTGCTCTGGAGTAGGTTGAGTCCATTCAAGAATCTGATTCCAAACCGACATAAGGGCTCCTCACGGGTAGTTTACTGGCTAGGAGCGTTGAATTCAATTGAGTGTGACGGATTCCCGTGAGTTTCGTTAAAGATCGGCAAAGTTGGCCCAAAGGACGTCTAAATAAAGAATCGCTTGAGGCGTTACGTAGCGACTAAAGGTTCGCATCAGGCACCGTGAGTTTTCATCACAATACACATCCGAGAGGCTCCATCCGCCGGGGCGGCCATGAAGTTTATACACATGGTCAAAGAAATAGGGCCTTAGACTAAGATTGCGTCCTACATCACGGTAATCTATCTGACAACCCGTCTCGGATAATAGGTAATCCCCAGAAATCTGAAAACCATTGAGATCGCTGAAGTAGAGTCGATGAATAAACCCTGACAGACCTTCGAGGTCTGTTTCATTGAGTCGCAACAAACCGTCGGCTTCAAACAGGACGAAGGAAATATCTACCAAGCGCAAGAGCATCTCATTTTCCCATGTCACTTGGCGCTGAATCCGTTTGGTCCGGATCATGCGAAAGTTTTCGAGGGCTTCGCGGAGTTTTTTTTGAAAATCAGGTAAAGGTGCCGGAAGTCTTCCCGGAGCCGAAAAATAATACCCCTGCACATACCGTGCGCCGAGCTGTAAGGCTTGTTGCAATTCTTCAGCGGTTTCGATGCCCTCAATTAAGAGGGCCGAGCCACTATTTTCTGCGAGGCGGCCAAGTTGTTCAAGGGTTCGACGAAACTGGCGGTCTCGGAAAGAACGATGAAACAGAGTGAGGCTAATTTTAATGAAATCAGGTTTTAAATATGGGATGAGGTCGAGTTGGCTATTCTCTGAGCCTAGGTTGCCCAGCGCTACTTGACAGCCTAAAGAATGGCAACGTTCCATCACGGTTTTTAAACGCAACGGGTTTTGAAAGCCTGGCTCCAAAAGTACGTCGAGAACCACTCGATTCAAAGGAAACTTTGCTTGTTGTAAAGCCTCAAGGGTAGAGGGGAGTTCTAGGGGCGTCAACGCTGTTAGGTGTGACGGTAACTCATTGACAATTAACCGAGCATCCTTCACCGGAGAAAAAAACTGGGCAACTTGTTGGGCTAACGTGAAACCTACTTCTTGCTGTAGAGTATTGAGGGTTTGATCAGAGGCGCGAAAAAAAGTCCCCAGGCTTGCAACGTTCTCAGACAAATCAAGACGCCCGAAGCATTCATAGCCGAAAACGGTTTGAGTTTCTAGGGAGAGTACCGGCTGAAACACCGGAAAAGTTGATCCTTGACTGAGCCACGACTGCCACTGGGCGGCCGTCTGAAACTCGGCAGCACTGTCAGCTGTACGCACACAAAAAGTATAAGGTTAAAAGTTTCAATTGTCACGAGAAAAGTGTAAATATCTGCAATTCAGTTTTTTTCAAACCTTTGGCGATGCAGGAGTTAAAGAGGTGGTATCAAAATCCTCTAGGCCTGATTCTTCAAGACCTGAACGGTAGTCCTCCAAATATCGGGATAACTCCTCGCTTTGAGCTTTAAGTGCCGAGGTGTAGGTTTGTTTCTGTCCGTCGGACAAGGACTTGATGCGGGCCAAATCGATCTGCATTTGTTGAAGACCTTTTAACGCAGAGCCGATGCGAAGATTGAGAATCTCTTGTTGTTCACCCAGATCCAATGCCGAGCGTTTCTGCTTTGAAATTTCTTCAACGGAGCGAATATACTCCTCTTTTAACGTCGTCGAGGTTGTTTTGTCAGCTTTTGCCAGCAACTCCAAGCGTTCGGCTTCTAATTCATCGATCCTTATCGTATCGATGACGGCGCTTAAATCGTGTTCGATGGCCGAGAGTTCACGAATTTGGCGAACATAATTTTCTAACGTTTCAGCGGTGTCATCGCCCAGGGGGTTTGCGCCTTTCCAGGTTTGAATTTGTACTAAGATGGCCTGTTTGAGGTTTTCAGCTTTAAGAATCACAGGGGCGTCCGAGGACGAAGAAATTGTGCTAGATGCCTTCACGGAGGCTGTCTCCGACACCGAATCGCGGCCCTTTTTCCACGCTTTTCTCAAGTGTAAAAAAGCGCTCAGATGGCTGATAACGCCAACACCCATAGCGGCAATGGGGATCATGGGCCATAAAAATCCTCCTCCGGAAAAGTACCATATCCATAAAAGGAGAATACTAACACCAGCGTTCGACCAAACGTGAGCCGAAAATCCCTCGCGGTCTTTATGGAACCGTTTAAGGGCGGTCAGGGATTCTCCCTGAAGAGTGGCAAGTTTCTGCGCTTCTTTGGCATTTTTTCGTGACGCAAGCCAGGTTGCGGTGTGGCTGAGAAAACCAATACCCCATCCCAACAACGGGAACCAGAACCAACCTTTTGACCAGTCAAAAGGTTGGGCTGTCATCATGTTAATAAAGAAAAGTCCAGCGTTGACAGATAGAAAGCTCGAAAAGTGGCTTCGCCATCCCGCTGCTCTCGGCGAGATTTCTTTTCGCAGGTTCTCACTGTAGGAGACTTCTGTAGCATCAATTTGATGGCGGTAGTGACGTCGAATAGCGTGAAAACGTTCGCGGTATTCGCGACGCGACGCCTTCCAGGCATCTTTTCCCTTAAGACTGAGTTGAACCTCTTGCAATACGGCGTCTTTGATTACGTCTTTAAAATCACGGTACGGTTCAGAAGGCTTTAAAGATTCAGAAGGCCTCGAAAAAGCTGGTGTGCTGGGGGCGGGAGCCATAACGGGCTCGCTAGACGCGGCAATGTCAGTTGCTTCCGGGAGGATTCCATAGGCGTGAATCTCACGGCTGATGTTCTTTAGCTGAACTTGCCCTAGACTTTCGACCCGCATAGGGATTTTTCCAGAGACCTGAGAATAGACTTCTCGACTAATAGTAATGTGACCAGGTTTGGAAAGGGTTTGCAAGCGGCTGGCAATGTTGATGCCTTCACCTAAGGCGTCATTTTCATAAAAGTATATATCACCAACATGGATACCAATTCTGAGCTGCAATGGCTTGGGCGGAGACGAGGCGTTGTACTTATGAATTCCTTCTTGAATGCTGAGGGCACATTGCACCGCGTCCAAGGTGGTGGGAAATTGCACCATAAAAGCGTCACCAATGGTTTTAATCTCAGTACCGCGATTAGCACCAATGAGTTCTCTAATCAATTGGTTGTGAAAATCAAGCGTACTTAAGGTCCCTTTCTCGTCCTGTTCCATCATACGGCTGAAACCAACAATATCGGTAAACATCACGGCAGCTAGTCGGTGATCCTTGGGTTGCATATAAGTTATCATGAGCGCCCGCCGTTCACCTGTCAATGTCTGTTAAAAAAGAGCTTGCCAAAACTTCAAGACCGTGTTCCAATAGTGGTAGGGTAGGTTTCTGATACGAACATCGTATCGGCCTCTTACCCTCCCCTCGTGTAGGGGAAAGAAAAGATGTAAAACATCAAGACAATAAGGAGTCCACAATGAAGAAAGTTGCACTTTCTTTCGTTGCCTTTGCCTTGTTTGTTGGCGGTGCGTTCGCTCAGGCGGCGGCTCCAGCGGCAAGTGTAGGTATCGGTGCTTGGGGGCGTGGCATATATGCCCCCCTGGCATCCAATAATTCCGGTTCACCCTCAGGAGTGACCGCTGGTATTGGTACATCGTGGGGGAATTCCCCTCGAATCGGTTTCACGATCCATGGTGATTCACAGTACGTTGGGTTTTTAGCTCATATTGGTGTAGACAATAACCAGTTTTCCATTACGGATGATACCCAGATCTGGATTAAACCATTTGACGGTTTAGAGTTGCAGTTAGGCCGCGCTTTCAATGATACCTTACGGGGAGAAGGTTCCTTCGGTTCATGGAACTGGATTCGTACCGTAGGAATGTATCAAGGTGACGACGCCGTGTTTAAACGCATTGGTGGCCTTGCCGGAGGCGCTCCTGGACCGCAGAACGCGATTGTTTCGTACAGCAACAGCGGTTTGTTCCTCTTCTGGGAACAGGCAGAACAAGGCGCAGGTCCTACGGCTTTAACGACATACTCAGATGCTTCTGCGAATGGCGGGCTGGCTAATGCTAGTTATGGCGCCGGGTATACCATTCCCAACGTTGGTCAATTGCGCGTTCAAAACATTGGTTTCGCTGACAATGGTTCTACTTCGGTGGGCCAACTGCAAGCCGCGTTCCGCTTGACTGGTGTTCAGAATCTTTATGCCGATATCGGTATTTGGATTCCCACCAATGTTGCTGGAGTGACCACGTCGGGAACGACTACGGCGGCAAATATTGCCGGCTACGACTTCCAGATTCCTTTCTATGCCAACTACAAGGTTGACAAGGCTACAGTGCATTTGGGATTCAACTATAAATCACTCAATTCCTACGCGTCGGTTGGCGCTCAGGGAGCCTATGATGTGGCAATCGGAGCCGATTACGATATGGGTTCGGGTGTAGGCCTGACCGGTGATTTCCAGATTGGTAACAAATACTGGGCCACGAATTCCAATGGCGACGCTCCTATGTCGTTTTTACTGGGCGCTACCAAGGGCTTTAGCAATGGTTCGATCGGAATTGGATTCCAGTACAGCAAGTTGGGCTTTGTCGCCACTGCTTATCCTGGTAACTATTCTGCCGATACCAATGCAGAATGGGCTCTGCCTATCAAGGTGGAATACTGGTTCTAAGTGTCTAAAGATTTCTTAAGGATTCGCTTTTCCTGAGAAATTGTGGCTAAGCCCCCTCGCCAACCGAGGGGGCTTTTTGTATTCTGTAACAACTTTTAGCCTTAGACATTTACACTGGGGGTTTTATGAAAATCAGCTTTTTAGCAAGTTTGTTCTTGTTTCTATTGTGGGGTTGCTCTTCTCAACCGCCCCTTCCTTTACCGACGGCCCGTACACCCCTGGGACCGCTTCAAGCTCAGGCGGTGCCAGAAGTCTATGGACTGCGTATCGATGTTGACCGGATTCCTCCTGGCCAAGACCAGTTAGCCAATGATTTAAAGTCAGCTGTTTCGACGGCTCCGTCGATCGATCCTTCGCAGTATTCCTGGGTCGGAGTCAATATGGGGAATGGGTTGTTTCTGGATTCCAATGGCAACCTTGCCGTCAATTTAGTCAGCCTCTATCATCTGGCTGATCAATTTCGAATTCTAGAAAAGGTGAGCGCCTTGGTACCCTATGAAGTTCGCTTTGAACGTTCCGGTCGCGACTTTCAGCGGGCTGGGGGCGGAGCGTCGCTTCCTGATGTCAAAGCGGTCTTTAATGACGGAGAAATCGACCTCAACTTTCCTGATGCTTCAACTCAACCATCCATTTTCCTTGACCACGGTGTGACTTACGACGGCCACGGCCTGATGAATGCTGGTCAACTGAGACTCAAACAGGAGAAGGAAAACTTTGTGACTGTCCCCGCCCTGCTGGGTAGCTTTAACTACTACGTCAAAAGGTCTGACCGGGCCGATTATGGCGCCCGTTTTATTGTTGAAAAAAAAGGCGATATTCTTTTTATTAAACACCCGGGAATGCTCAGCAATTCAGCCCCCATCCAATATGAGCTGACGAGCGATGGCTGTGCTTTCTTGGACAGGAATGGGCGCCTGCACACAATCGTGAAGGCGGGGAACAAAATTACCTACTCAGTGAACGGTAACGTGGAGCGGACCTTCGAAATCGTCTCGGGGGGCACCGAGGTTACCCCGGCGCCTACCGCCAAGCCTTAAGTTACTGTCTCGATACGGAGCATGTTGGTGTCGCGGTGCGCTGTAAAAGGCAGCGCCGCTGTAAACACCACACGCTCCTCTTTTTGGACTAATGAGAGGTTTTTCAAGAGGTTAGTGACTGACCTGACGGCATCGTCAATGTTGTCGCCAAAGGTACTGATCGGAACACCCCAAACACCCCAGAACAAAGCGAGCTGACGCAGTGCTTTTTCGCTGGGGCTCACTGCCAAGATGGGCTGGGTGGGGCGGAAGTGACTGACAACTTTCGCCGTGTAGCCCATGTCAGTGAGGCACACGATTTTGGCGGCGTTCACGGCTGCCGCTGCCAGTCCAGCCGATTCGCCTACGGCGTTGGCAAAAGTGTACGATTCGTCGAAGACCATTTTTCGGTCCTTCCAAGGTATCGTTCGGCGCGCTTCAATCGTCGAAATAATTTTGTGCATGTGTTCTACGGCTTCGAAAGGGTAGGCCCCAGAAGCGGTCTCGGCTGAAAGCATCACAGCGTCTGTACCGTCTAGTACAGCGTTCGCGACATCGGTTGCCTCTGCCCTTGTTGGGCGGGGGTTCTGGATCATCGATTCTAGCATTTGTGTTGCCGTGATAACGGGCTTTCCCTGGCGATTACAACGCGAAATAATATCCTTTTGAATGGGAGGGACCTCCCAAACATTCATTTCAACACCCATATCCCCGCGGGCGATCATGATCCCATCGGCCAATTCAATGATTTCATCGATGTGGTCAACAGCCTGGGGTTTTTCAATCTTGGCAATTACCGGAGTATCTTTGCCATGAAAGTAGATAAGTTCTTTGATGGCTTTGACATCCTCTGGTCTCTGAACAAATGACAGTGCTATATAATCGACGCCAATTCCGAGCCCAAACTTCAAGTCCTCTTTGTCTTTTTCGGTGAGAGCCTCGACGGAAAGAATGCTCCCTGGCAAGTTGACACCCTTGTTGTTCTTAAGAATCCCACCGAAAACGACTTCGCAGTGGACGTCTTCCCCTTGGACCTCGACAACCTTAAGCGAAAGGTTCCCGTCGTCTAAGAGCACGGTTGAGCCCGCAGAAACGTCTTGATTAAAGGTGGCATACGAAACGGAGGCTTCATGGTCGTTTCCGAGAATATTTCGCACGGTTAGGGTAAAACGGGCCCCGGGCTTGAGTTCGACTTGATCCTTTTCAAATTTTCGAACTCGAATCTTTGGTCCTTGAAGGTCTTGGAGGATGGCGATGGGCTTTTTTGTTTCGATCGAGGCTTTTCGAACCCATTCCAGGCGTTTTTGGTGGTCTTCGTACGTACCATGGCTAAAATTGAACCTGGCGACATCCATACCGGCGCGGGCAAGGCGTAGGATTCTGTCGTAGGTATCGGTCGCTGGACCCAAGGTGCAAACAATTTTGACCTTACGGGTGTCGACGAAGTTCAACATGGGTGTCTCCTTTGATGGACAAGATTACACTATGGTATACGAAAGTTGGAGGTGGGGAAAGGGTCTCGAAAGGCTAGTTGGGAGCTTCCGTCGTGAACCCCCAGCCATGCTTGCCGTGATTCTTGACGTGGTACATGGCATTGTCCGCCTGATTGATCAGCTCTTCGGCCGTTACACCGTCAGTAGGAAACAAACTGATGCCAATCGATACACCGAGTTGGAAGGGGGTATTTTCCCAAACTAGCGGTTCTTGAATAATTGCGGCAAGCTTTTGAGCGACAGTAACTGCCTGTTCGGCTTGTTCGATTTCAAGAGCCACCGCCACAAACTCGTCACCGCCAACGCGGGCGACGAGGTCAGAGTCGCGCAAAAGGTCTTTGAGCTTTTTGCCCAGCTGAGTTAAAACCCAATCGCCGGCATCATGTCCCCAGCGGTCGTTAACTGGTTTAAATCCATCGAGATCCAAAAAATAGAGAGCGAAGCCGCGCTTTGTTCGTTGGCAAAACGGTATTGTTTTTGCCAAAAACTCGGTAAGAAGGCGGCGGTTTGCTAAGCCGGTCAAAAGATCGTGCTGGGCTAAATGCTGAATTTGTCGATTCGCCAGCTCAAGCTCTTTCGCTTCTTTTTGCAAGGCCTGGTTTAGGCGTCGCACTTTGCGGTGGTTCAGCGTGTTTTTGAGTGCCACGGCAATAAATCCACCCAGGGCTCCTAGGGTGTCAGCGTCTTGCTGGCGGTAGGCTTGGGGTTCGCTGTGGGCGACGAATAACAAACCGCTGAGCTTTTTACCCTCCATCAGGGGCAAAATAATGCCGCTTTGAGCCTCGAGAGTCGCGGCCACGGGGGCAATGGCTTCGGCAGTCAGCCAGGTTGATTGAACCTCAGAAATATCGTTTAACAGGAAGGCCGAAACTGCGTCATTGGGCGTGATTTTGTCAAGGTGATGAACAGAAAGAGGGGCAAATGGGCTTTTAAGGCGCTCCCGGTCTTTCATGATATACGGAAAGTGCAGTGTTCTTGTTTTTGCGTGAAAAAGGGCCAGCCCGAAGGTACGGAATGTTACGAGGTGTGAAAGACTATCGTAAATGCGGCTGAAAAGATCACCAGGGGTTAGGGCACCAGCAATTTGGCGTCCCCAGTCCGAGAGCATCCTCAATGAATCTAACGATCCGGCCAGCTCGTTCGTTTTCTTTTCTAAACGTTCAGATTTTAGGCGTAAGATTTCAGTTTGCGCTCGGTTTTGTTCAAACTCCTGTTGAATCATCAGATTGCGAGTTTTTTGGGCAATTTCATCCGCCCTCAAATCACGTTCGAGAGAATTCGCTTGACGTTCATAGCCGAGAGCTTTTTGAAAATTACCGGCTTTTTCCCAGGCCGCCGATAGCGAAGCGTAGGCTTTGGCGAGGTGAAGGCGCGAATCGATTTGTGTAGCCAGGACAATGACTTTTTCAAAGTGCAGGATAGCAGTTTCATATTTGCTACGCAGAATGTGCAAATTGCCAAGATTAAGATGAGCTTCTAAGAGTCCCCAAGCGTTATTGCCGACCTGACAGAGCTTTAGACTTTCTAAATGGTACTCCTCGCTAATATCCAGTTCGCCAATATCGCGGTAGATCAAACCGATGAGCGTTAAAGCCCTGGCCTCTCCTGAGCGATGAGCGTTTTCTTTGGTAAGTACCAACGCATGCGAAAGGTACTCGAGAGCTTGATCATTCCTGTGCAAGTTAAGATAACTTTCGCCCAGGCAAAGTAAAATATCGGCTAAGGTGGCACTACCGGCGTGTTTCTCGGCCAGTCGTTCGGCTTTTAACAGGTATTCTAGGCCTTCGAGCGGCTTGTCGAGCGTAAGATACACTTCGCCTAGCCGACGACCCGTTTCAATTTGCCCGGGAATACTATGGTTTTCTTGAGCCTGCTCCATCGCTTGAAGGAGGTGTTCCAAGGCCAAATCATAACGCGATAGCTGTTGGTAGGCGGCGCCTAGCCCCAAAAACGCCCACTGCTTCCAAAGTAGGTTATTTTGATTTCCCGCCATTTCCCTCAAAGAGTTAAATTTTTCCAAGGCCTCGGCTTGTTGGGATAAAAAAAAGTAACACCAGCCGGCTTGTGCCAGTGCCTCGGCCTGGGCGTGAAAATCTTGCCTGTCAAGGGCCGAACGTAGTGCCCCTAGACTTTTGTCAAGGTTGTCCTGCGGCCGCAGTGATAGTTCGTCCCAAAGGTCCATTAGTTCTCGAGTTCAACGGCACGGCGGGTCGCTGCAGAAACGGCGTCCATGACGGCGGCACTGACAGCTGCTTCTTCTAGGACGCGTACTCCCTCTACAGTTGTGCCTGAAGGCGAACAGACTTTACTTTCAAACGCAATGGGATGTTCTGAGGTTTCACGTAGAAGCTTGACCGCGCCGTCGGCAGCCGCGAGGGCAAAGGCTAAGGCTTGGTTGTAAGGCATACCTTCGCGTACCCCTCCCATAGCCATTGCGTGCAAAAAACGAAATACAAAGGCTATCCCCGAGCCAGAAAGGCCTGTGACAACACCCAAGAGCTTTTCGGGAACAACGGCCGCTTCACCAGCCGCTTGCGCGATATGGACAGCATGCGAAGCAACGTCGTCGGGACAACCCTCTGCAGGCGAAACACCCACCAGCGAGGCTCCGACTTTGGCGGCTAAGTTGGGCATAAAGCGCACGACTCGACTAGAGCCGAGTTGCTGTGTAAACCATGAGGTTTTCACTCCCGCCGCTAAAGAAATCAAGGATTTTTGCTCACGGGCAAAGCCGTTCTCGGCAAGCTTGGCGACGACGGGGCCCAGGTCTTGCGGTTTGACCGCAATAATAAGAATTTCAGACTTTTGCAGGAGGTCGGTGAGTGAGGCTGCCACGGGCAGTTTGTATTGAACTAAGGCTTTGGCCTTTGCCTCAGCTTGATGTTCAAAGACAGTAATAGCCGTGGCGGGTGCGGTTCTCATCAGACCGGCCGCCAAGGCCTCGCCCATGTTGCCAAAACCAATGATGCCGATGGGCGGTAAAACAGGGATACTCATTAGGGCCTCCGGATAGGGGGAGCTTTATGATAACTTGCCATGACGTCTTCGATGAAATCTTTCATGGCCGGGTCGACGTCAAAGCGGACCCCAATTCTGGTGCCATTGGCGTTAACAACGATGGCTTCAACAATGCGAAAATCTTCACGAACACCAAATTTCAGGCGAATAACATCACCCGCTATAAAAAACTGGTTGATCTTCAACCCCGCGCCGCTGACAGAAAGGTCGTAGATCTTGCAGGGATACCAAGTATCCGAGTAGTTGTACCACCCTTCAATGTCGACTTTTTTTCGAGGTGCGCGGCGATTGCTGTTAGGGAGAATGGTTCGTTCATCCGGCATAAGCTTGACTATAGCACTTTTGGCCTCATTTATCTACGGTCAAAGGCCTCGGATGCTTGGTTTAGCGGGAAAACCCTGCTAGAATGACGTCGTTTGAGGAGACTTTATGAAGAAGATCGTAACGTTTTTGATGCTCAGTGTTATGGCCGTCGTAGCTAATGCGCAAGTGGCCTCGAGTAAACAGGATGTAGCGATCTTTCAGCTATCTTCAGCGGATCGAAATATCCCCATGGGCTTGATGCAAGGGGTAGATAGCCAAATTCAAAAAGTTTTTGTCGACTTAGGGCGCTTTACTGTCCTAGGTCTCAACTTTCGCTTGGATGGTTTAAACCTCCAAACGTTTGTTTCTCGATTACGCCTTTTGAAAGAGCAAACTACCGCTCCCGACAAGGCCATTCAATTTGGTGAAACCTTCTTAACCCTCGACGAATATAACAAAATCGTTGGTTCCTTTTTGGTCGTAATCCCCCGCGTCGACGGCGTTCACTTTACTCGCTTGGCTAACAATGTTCGGAAAGCCACCATTGAAACCAGTTTTACCATTTTAAAAGGCTCTGACCTAACGCCCGTAACGGGTGGGTTTTTCACGGTGAGGTCTCAGGGGCAGGCCCAGAACCGCCAGCAAGCCCTTGAGCAGGCGCTAGCGGGAATTGTCCCTTTGCTGACCTTCGAAGTACGAAAAGTTCCTCAATTTCAAATCTCTTCGGGTTTGGTTGATGTTGGTTTTGATTCTGCTTCGATGGAACTGGGGCAGAACATGGGAATCATGCTTGGCGATGAATATGCCTTGGAAAAGGTCGTCACCAAGGATGGTGTGCCCCAGACGGAAGAAACCGGCCTGGCCATTGTCGATAAGGTTAACCCCCAAACTTCTCGCCTCTTTATTGCCTACGGGGATCCTTTTGTGGGGCAATCGGTACACGAAATTCCCCGACTCGGCGTTGACTTGGAGCCGTATGCCAATTTGGTGGAACGCTTTACGGATGCGGGTACTGCCTATCATGTTGCCCTGGGGGTGAAGGGCGTCCTCAGTCGTGGATTTTGGCTAGTTAAACCCATGGTGGGTGTCGAGGTGCCGCTTATTCTCGATATTACCAATGTCTTCTGGGTGCCTTTCTATGCCTATGCCGGGGTGGAGTTTTATCCCTTCCGTCTAGGCCGCTTTGAACTTGCTACCAGTGCGGCCCTTGCTATGGGGGGGGCGTATATTATGGTGGATACCTCGAATTTTTTGGGGAGCAATGCGCAACCCTATTACCTGACCCACCTAGGGGTTAGGGCCGATGCCAAAGCTCAGTTCCTATTCAGTCGAGATGCGAAACTTGCAGCCTCTGTCGGGGTCGCTGCTTACGCGGGGCTTTTGGACGCCTTTGTCGATAAATCGTCCTTTTTTAAGTCCAGCGCACAAATTTCAGCGGGGTTAAGTTTTGTTCAGAAGTTTTAGGACTAAGGACAAAGGAATAAGGAGCTCGGTATGCTCTATGATTTTTTTGCGCTCGCCTTAGTGGCCCTTGCTCTGTATTACGGCAGGATCGCCTGGCACCTTTTGGTCAGTTCGCGACCCCTAGTGCAGTCTTTTGGGAGCTTGGCTGTCTGTTTGGCGATTTTGGGCTTGCCCTTTGGGGCGCTAGTTTACCTCTTGTGCGATAGGGACATTCCTGTTACTTGGTTAAGCGTCACGGGTCCGGTTCTCTACGCTGCTCTGGTTGGGTTTTATACCTCCATTCTGCGCGGCGTTCTGTTTTATGGCATTCCCGAAGTTGAGTTCTCTCGGGTGCTTCGTCAGGCCCTCGAGTCTGAGGGGGCCGCTTTTTCTGAACAAATTGGCAGGATTGAGGTGTTGGGCCGCGACTTTGATCTGTCGTACAGCTATAACCCTACAACGGGAGCCGGTCTACTGAGGTTTCGTCATTTGAAGGGAAAGACCGACCGAGCCCTGGCTCGTCGGTTTTTCATTACCTTTCGTAACTCCCTGAAGCAGGTGTATCAACCTCGGCGGGGTTTGGGTTTTTTGTATGGTGTGTTTTTTGCTGGCCTGCTGGTTGTTGCCTGGCAGTTGATTATGACTTCACTGAGGAGCCACTAAACGATGGATATTCAATGGTTCCCGGGGCACATGCTCAAGACTCAGCGGCTGATTCAAGAAAATCTTGGCAAAGTGGATGTCTTTTTCGAGGTAGTAGATTCCCGCGCTCCGTTGGCGACTTCTAACCCTTTATTAGAAAAGCTGATTCAGGGAAAGCCCCGTGTCGTTCTTTTAAATAAGATTGATTTGTGCGATTCGCATATTTTAGCCTTGTGGCGGCAATGGTGGGATGCTCGCCCCGAGACTTTGTCCGTCCCCATTTCATGCAAGGAGCGAAAAAACCTTCCTGCTCTACGCCATGCTGCCGAGAACGCTTGTCGGCATAAGAAATGGTTTGGTCTTCGTCGAGTCCGAGCCATGATTGTGGGTGTTCCGAATGTCGGTAAATCCACCCTGATCAACAGTCTTAGTGGCGGTCACAAAGCCTCGACGGCGCCAAAGCCTGGCCACACCAAAGGCCTTCAGCGTATCAATACCGAGGCGTTTGATTTAGTGGATACCCCAGGAATCCTGTGGCATAAGTTTGAAGACCCCGAAGTGGGAATACGCCTCGCGTTGTTAGGCTCGATCAAAGACGAAATTTTGTCTTCGCTGGATCTTGCTGCTCAGTTGTACCGCTTTTTGGCTCGGGACTACCCCAAAGCGGCAGAGCGGCACTTTGGGGCCGTTGTTGAGGGGGCTGATCCTTGGGTGTATCTCGAGGCGTGGGGTCGGCAACACGGTATGCTCAAACATGGTGGTGAGGTTGATGAAGAACGGCTGGCACAAACTCTCTTGGCCCAGTTCCGAACCGGAAAGCTGGGACGTTTCTCGTTAGAAAGACCGCCCGTCAGTAACATGATATCTTCGCTGGGCAGTTCTACACCGGACAGTTTTAAAGACGTTACTGTTTCAGTTGCTCCACAAGGGTAAAGAATTCGGGAAAGGTAACAGCGGCGGCCTCCGCGGTTTCAATCTGAGTTTCTCCGCTGGCACCAAGAGCGGCCAAGGCCAGCGACATAACCACACGGTGGTCATGGTGCCCGTTGACCAGCGTACCTTTGAGTGACGAACCGCCCTGGATCACCAAACCATCACGGCGTTCTTCGATTTTGGCACCCATCTTAGACAGCTCCGCTGCCATAACGGCAATTCGGTCAGTTTCTTTCAGTCGAGCGTGTTCTACGTTTACTAAACGGGTTTCCCCTTCGGCATAACAGGCGGCTACCGCTAATGCGGGGAGCGCATCTGGCGTGAAGTTCAGATCAAGCTCCGTTCCCTTCAGCCGGTCAACCTCGATGGCGATTACATGGCCGCCTCGGGGGTCGGGGGTGATGTCGATGCGGGCTCCCATGCTTCGCAACATTTCAACCACCGCTTTGTCGCCCTGCGTATCGTCATAGTCCAGTCCCCGCAACACAAGGCGTGAGCGACACACCCCTGCGGCTACCAAAAAGAAGGTGGCGCTTGACCAATCGCCCGGAACGGGGCGCGAGAACGGATGATAGGCTTGTCCGCCGGGGATACGAAACCAGCTCATCTGGCGTCTTTCGTACGAAATCTTTTGGTCATCCAGCCATTTCAAGGTCATTTCAGCATAAGGAACTTCATTTAACAGGGGAACATCGATTTCGGTGATGACTCCGGGGGCAGCCAAAGGCGCGGCGATAAGCAAACTCGAAAGGTATTGGCTGGTAGGGCATTCTATGCTGATTCGTCCCCCTTTCCAGGGGCCACGGATGGCAAAAGGTGCGCAACCGTTACCCTTGGCTGAAAAGGCCTGAGCTCCCAACCCTTCCAACGCCGTCAAAAGCTTGGCGGCTGGGCGCCTACGAATCTGGTGGTCACCGGTAAAAAAGGTCCATCCGTCGGCCAGGGCCGCTAAAGAGGCCGTGAGGTAGAGGGTTGTCCCCGAGTTTAAAGTATCAACGATATTGTCAGCCGGACGTAAGCTCGTCACACCATCGACTAACCAGTCTGGCCCCGAGGTATCTACTGTTGCTCCCAGGGTACGGCAGGCTTGGACGCAGGCTTGGGCATCGGCAGAGTGAAGAGGGTTGGAAATTACACTGTGTCCCGGGGCCAGTGAGGCCAAAAGAAGGGCTCGGATGGTGTGAGACTTCGAAGCGGGAATGAAAACTTCACCCTTAAGGCGGGCTGGGTTGACAGTTTGACGCATACCTGAGCTTACACTGGCCGTCGGTTGAGCGTCAAACCTTGCCCCGCGTCAGTTCCATGACTAAACTGATGAGCATGGATTTTTTATCAGATGACTTTGACCGCCAGTTCCGTTATGACGGTCCCCTTGGGGCGGAATGGCATCCTCAAAGCATCATCTTTCGGCTTTGGGCTCCTCTCGCTGATCAGGTCACTCTCCATTTATATGAGGCCTGGGATTCGGCCGTTCCCTTTACCTCGCGAGCTTTAGAACGAAAAGAGCGCGGGGTATGGGAAACTGCTGTGCCAGACTTAGGTTCGGGGGTCTTTTACACCTATCAAGTGACAACCTTAGGCATCCGTGGCGAAGAAGCTGTTGACCCTTACGCTAAAGCTGTAGGGCCTCAGGGGCGACGCGGCTATGTTTTTGATCCTTCGCAGGCTCAACCAGAGGGCTGGGACCAAGACACTCGCCCCCTATTGGCCCACCTGACTGATACCGTGATCTACGAATTACACATTCGCGATCTGTCAAGTTTACCTTCGAGCGGTGTTCAAGCCCGAGGTCGCTTTCTGGGGCTTACCGAAGAGTTTACTCAGAGTCCCGAAGGGCTTTCTACGGGGTTAGATCATTTGGCAGAGTTGGGCGTGACCCACGTCCACCTTCTGCCCGTCTTTGATTTTGATGAGCTGGATGATTTGCATTACGATCCGGAGCAGTACAACTGGGGCTACAACCCCAGAAATTTCAACGCCCCCAAAAATGCTTACTCAAGTGACCCCCAAAACCCCTTACAAGCCGTGATCGACTTAAAAAAAGTCGTATTGGCCCTGCATCGTCGAGGCCTGCGGGTTGTTCTGGATGTGGTCTACAATCACACCTATTCTATCGACGATTCTCCTTTGAATAAGGTGTTTCCTCGCTACTATTATCGGCTTTATGGGGCGCACTTTTCGAACGGTTCCGGTTGTGGTAATGAGTTGGCAACCGAGCGCCCCATGGTCAGTCGGTATATTTTAGATTCGTTGGCGTATTGGAAGTCGGAATACCATTTAGATGGTTTCCGCTTTGATCTGATGGGTCTCTATGATGTCGAAACGATGAACGAGGCATCACGAATTTTGCGCCGGGACGACACGAACTTTCTGTTGTACGGTGAAGGGTGGACTGGCGGACTCTCGACTTTGCCCGATGACCGAAAAGCGATCAAACGAAACGCGGGCAAGGTCCGTGAAGTAGGGTTTTTTAGCGACGACACCCGTGATGCCCTAAAAGGTCCTGTTTTTGACGCCTCAAAAGCGGGATTTGCCAACGGTTCGCCTGGTTGGGACGAAAATGTTCGTTACGCCATCGCTGGGTGTTTGGGCCATCCTCAGATTCGATGGCAAAATTTAAATGGCTACCATGAACCTTGGTCGCAAGGGCCCCATCAAACCATTAACTACATTGCTGCCCACGACAATCACACGCTGTGGGACAAACTCGCCCGCACCAACCCCTTAGACCCAGAAGGGGAAAGAATCAAAATGGCAAAGTTGGCTCATGGCATTGTCTTTCTGAGCCAAGGGATACCCTTTTTGCATGCCGGGGAAGAATTCCTTCGGACAAAAAAAGGCGAAGAAAACAGTTATCGCAGTCCTGATGCCATCAATGGTTTAGACTGGTCAGCAAAAGCCCGGTACCGAGACTTTTATGAGTATATACGGGGTCTTATCGCGTTACGCCGTTCCAGACCGGCCCTTCGCCTTCGTAGTAGCGATCAAATTCGCCAGCACCTGGTCTTTTTAGAAACCCTCGACCCGGGAGTTGTTGCCTGGATGCTCCGCTCTTGGGCAGGCGGAGACCCCAGCGAACAGTTGTTTTTGGCGGTCAACGCCCAGCCGCGCGCTCGTGAAGTGTATTTGCCTTCAGGAAGTTGGGCGTTTTTAGCCGATGCTCACCGGGCGGGTGCCGAACCTTTCGGTGAACCCTCGCACGGGATGGTTATTCTGCCAGGTCGCTCTTTAGTCGTCTTGGCGACTCAGCCCTCAGGGTTGAACGCAGGGTCACATTAAGTTCAGAGCACCTTAACTTGACAAGAGTGTTTCTTACGGTATTCTTAAGACGGTTCAGGAGGATTTATGGCCATTGTAATCGGGATTATTTTATTGGCGCTGGCCGTTTGGGCTGTGTTGCCGTTTGCCTTCCCCTTAGGGCTGGGCTGGGGCCAGCAAGTGATAAACTTCATTGTTGGCGGCTTGCCGATTCTTGCGGTGTTTGTCGGTCTCATCGCGATTTTTATCGGTATTGCTGATTTGAAGGACCGAGCCGAAGCCAAGAAAGAAGAAGCTGCCGAAAAAGCCAAAGCCTCTTCTGACGCTACCACCGAAAAAAAAGAATAGGACTAGGGTCTCGAACGCCTAGCGGCTCTTGACGTTCAGCGGGCGGGCGTGCCATATTGTCTCACCCCGTTACGTACTTGTACTTTTAGGAAGATGAAATGAAGACGATTTTTACAAAGCCCGCTGAAGTTGAGCGCCGCTGGTTCCTTATTGATGCTAAAGATAAAGTTCTTGGCCGAGTTGCCGCTGAAGTGGTGTTTATTCTTCGCGGAAAGAATAAAGCGGCGTATACCCCTCACCAGGAAGTCGGTGATTACGTCATCGTCGTGAATGCCGGAAAAGTTAAAGTTTCCGGGGGTAAAGAATATAAGAAGATTTACTATCATCACACCGGGCATATTGGTGGAATCAAGGGTGAGGCCTATCACTCATTGCTAAAACGACGCCCAAGCCGCCCTCTTGAGATTGCTATCAAGGGGATGCTTCCTCATACTCGGTTGGGATACAAGCTCTTCAATAATGTCAAGATTTACGGCGATGACCGTCATCCGCACGCGGCACAACAGCCTAAAGTGCTGGAACTCTAGGAGTTGAGATAATGGCTGAAAAAGATAAAGTGGCTAAAGATAAGACCTATCTGACCAATGCTGTGGGACGCCGTAAAACGGCAGTCGCGCGGGTATACCTGAAAAACGGAAAAGGTTCCATTGTTATCAATGAGCGTACCTTGGACCAATACTTTCCCTATCCCATTCAACAAGTAACTGTGAAACAACCGTTGGCTGTTCTTGATGTCGAAGGAAAGTACGATATTTTGATCAACGTTCAGGGTGGGGGGTTCAACGCCCAAGCTGAAGCGATCAGACATGGAATTTCGCGTGCCTTTGGTGTTCTTGATGAAACCAATCGCCCCGTACTCAAAGCAAATGGTTTTCTATCTCGCGACTCCCGTATGGTGGAACGAAAGAAGTTCGGCCAGCGCAAAGCTCGTCGCCGGTTCCAGTTCTCCAAACGCTAATTCGATTCACTTTCAACAAAGCCGCGTAAAGCGGCTTTTTTTTTGCGAAATTTCTTTCATTGACAGGTGGACAGCTAACTACTATCCTAGCAAAAGGAGTTCGGAATTACATGGCCATTCAGAAAAAACGCCGAGTCTTTTCTGCGTTAGAAGTAGCAAAGATTTGCGGTGTGGTTAATCAGACTGTCATCAATTGGATTCGGGCGGACCACCTGAAGGCATCCATGACTCCCGGCGGTCAATTTCGTGTCTATCCCGATGATTTACGCGATTTTCTTTTAGCAAACAAGATGCGGGTGCCGGAAGAGCTTTGGGAGCTTTTAAATAACGAAGAGTTGGTGGTCGTTGAAGACGACAAGGTGTTAAACAACCTCATGACCGTTCAGTTGGGCCGTGCCTTCCCTAACTTAAAAATCCGTCAGGCTTTTGACGGTTTTGAAGCCGGTAGCCTGCTAACGGCTTGCCGTCCCAAAGCGGTTGTCTTGGATCTGAACTTACCAGGTGTCGATGGCTATGAGATTTGCCGTCGGCTCAAAACGCAAGAGGATTTTCATAACCCCTTTGTTGCTGTAGTGACGGCGGGTGACAATCCCCAAGCAGAAATCGATTCTCGTAAAGCCGGCGCCGATGCCTTTTATCTCAAACCGGTTCGTACCGAGATTTTGGTCGAAACGCTACGTATCCGCTTTGGATGGTAAAAAACCGAGGAGAAATAGGTGGCCACGCAAGATTATGTCCTGGTTGTTGAGGATGACGACCTGATTCGCCTGGCTCTCAAAGAATATTTTACTCAGGTAGGAATTTTTGTTCTTTTGGCCTCGGATGGGGTAGGAGCGATCAAGCATCTCTTGGATTACCCCGTCAAAGTAATCGTTTCCGATTACCGGATGGACACTCTGGGTGGCGATTATTGGGTGCGATTTTTGCGCCGTTTTTGTCCTGAAATCAAAGTTTTAATCACATCGGGGTTTTTAGATACCGCTCACGACCTTAAGTTTGAAACCCTGGCGAAACCCTATTCGTATGAGGTGCTTGCTGAGCGTGTTCGAGCCCTGCTTCAGGTATGATCGCGCGACGTTATTTGATCACGGGGTTGGTTCAAGGCGTGGGCTTTCGCTGGTTTACCCAAAAGCTTTCACGAAGTACTCATATGCTTGGTTGGGTTCGAAACTTGCCGGATGGTCAAGTTGAAGTATGGGCACAAGCAGAGCACGGTGATTGGGAAAGTTGGGAGGCAGGTTTACGGCAAGGTCCGCCAGGCTCCCGCATTTCAGAGGTCAGTGTTTTTGAAGTGAGCCCACGCGATGGGCTTGCGGCCTTTGCCATTACCGATTGAAGGCGTGTTTGAACTTGCCTAACGCAAGATTTCATCGGGAATGGGAGTGATTAGCTTAACGAGTTCGTCAAAGATGAAGTCAATGTCCATTACGCCAAACATTTTTCCTTGTTCATCAAACAACGGTCGTGCCGAGGTCAGGATGAGTCGGCCCGTGTATTTCGAAAAATACAGGTCAGAGTCGTACGATACCTGACTTTCCAGGACCCGAACAAACCACTCGTGCTTGCGAAAGTCTTTATTCATCAAATTACGAAAGAGGCCTTTTTCGCCCCGTTGGACGTGAACTTGCGTGATCCGGCGACCCTCGAGGTTGGTGATGGCGAGCAATTGAATTGAGCCCTCGCGGGTGACGACTTCATGAAGAAAATCTTCCATGCGGTCAGAGCGGAGACTGCGGATATCGGGGCTTTCCGAAATACTTTTGGCCAAGGCTTGCGCCTTTTTCTTGGCTTCTTCCGTAACCTTTTCAAATTCTGAAACAAATAAGCTTGGAAGAAAGCGCTTGGTTTGAGCCAACATTTCTTCGGGCGAAATCGAAGTGGTCCGCCCGTTTTGGTATTCTTCCATCACCCAGGTGTAGATGTGTTTGATCCCACCATGTCGCTTGTTAACAGGCTCTTTGTGGCCCTCTAAGATCTCGGGGATGTTGTCATTGATCCACTGTGCGATCCCCGCCACCCCCGATTTGTCGGTGACTTGAATTCGCAGGGGACGTTTTAGCAAGGCGTCTGTATCAAAAATATTGTAGATTTCAGGGTTTTTGAGAATCCCATCGGCATGAATTCCGGCTCGGGTGGTATTAAATTCGGCACCCACAAAAGGGTAATTGGCGGGAATTGGCGCCTGGATTTCGTCGCGGAAATAGTCTCCGATTTCGGTGATGACCGTGGTATCGATGCCCATAGAATCCCCTTTTAAAGCCAGGTATTCCATGAGCGCTCCCTCAAGGGGAGGGTTGCCCGTCCGTTCGCCAAACCCCAAGAGGCTGGCATTCAGACTGGAACAGCCGTAGAGCCAGGCCGTGACGGCGTTGACGTGGACTTTATGAAAGTCATTGTGGCCGTGCCATTCTAACCATTCCGATGGGTAACCTAACTCCTGCGAAAAGGCATGAACCAAACGAGGGATACTTCGTGGCACAGTAGCTCCCGGATAAGTCACGCCAAAGCCCATGGTATCACACAGCCGTACTTTAACGGGGCTCTGGGCTTCTTTCGCTAAATCTAACAGCCGCTCGGCAAAGGGAAGAACAAAGCCGTACAAATCCGCGCGCGTCACGTCTTCGAAGTGGCAACGGGGGACTATGCCGTGGCTGAGGGCTTCTTTGACAATTCCTAGGTACTGGTCGAGAATCTTTGCGCGAGTCTTTTTAAGTTTAAGAAAGATGTGGTAGTCCGATACCGACGTCAAAATGCCGGTTTCAGCCAGCCCCAGGTCTTTTACTAGCTTGAGGTCGTCGGCGTCAGAACGTATCCAGCCAGTAATTTCCGGAAAGCGGTAGTTCTTGGCTTGGCACAATTCCAGGGCTTCGCGGTCGCGGGTCGAATACAAAAAAAACTCCGTCTGGCGGATGACCCCTTGGGAGCCGCCTAAACGGTGCAAAAAGTCAAAAATCTTAGAGATTTGATCGGGGGTATACGGTGGCCGCGATTGCTGGCCATCCCGGAAGGTCGTGTCCGTGATCCAAATTTCGGGAGCTTTGTGGGGGATCACGTCGTACCCATCAAAGAGGATTCGTGGAACGCTGGTATAGGGGAACTGATCGCGGTACAGCTCAGGGTCTTCAGGATCCTGAAGGGGAAAGCGTGGCTTGGTGCGAAGTTGGGAAAAGGGACTATGCATGATCGCCTCTCAATCGAAAAGTCAATTCAGAGTATAAACAAGAAACTGACAAAAATCCCCTCTTTTTGCCGATATTTCAAAAATTACTAGATATAAACCTACTTGATTGACAATAGTGAGTAACCGACGTAAGGTAAGGACGGAGGAATCGGATGGAATTTCGCGGCTTTCCTGTGCATGACAGCACCAAAGTAGTTCGGGGTACCTTGGGGTGGGACGATACGACAGGCGCCGTCAGCACGCCTTTGTACCTGAGTGCCACGTTTCGCCATCCTTCCTTAGGGCAAACGACAGGATGGGACTATTCCCGGCAGGGAAACCCCACGCGCCGCGAACTCGAACTCACCGTGGCGGCTCTCGAAAACGGGACCGACGGTTTTGCCTTTACGACAGGAATGTCCGCTGTAGCGGCCACCCTCGATCTTTTGACCGCTGGTGACGAGGTGGTCTTTAGCGAAGACTTATACGGGGGAACCTACCGCTTTGCTGTAGAGTTGGCTTCTCGGCATGGTCTAACCTGCCGCTTTGCTGATACGAGAAGTCTGAGTCAGGTCGAAGCGGCACTGACAAAACACACGCGCCTTTTGTTTGTTGAAACTCCTTCAAACCCCATGATGCGCATCAGTGATTTGCGCTCGTTGGCCCAGTTGTGTCATGAGCGGCAAATCTTGCTCGCTGTGGATAACACCTTTTTGACGCCCCTGGTACAAAAACCGCTAGATTTGGGGGCTGATCTGGTGGTGCATTCCGGAAGTAAATACCTGGCTGGGCACAACGATGTTCTTGCGGGATTTGTGGTAACGGCACACCATGAGTTGGCTGAACGCCTCACCCTCATTGCCAAAACTAGCGGCGCCGTGCTTTCGCCGTTCGACAGCTGGCTGGTGTTGCGGGGGTTAAAAACACTCGACATCCGTTTAGAAAGACAGCAACGAAACGCCGTCCGCTTGGCAAATTTTTTAACCGTCCATCCCCGGGTTCGCGAAGTTTACTTTCCGGGCCTGGAGACCCACGAGGGCCACTCTATTCACCGAAGCCAAGCCAGCGGTCCAGGCGCCATGGTATCATTTCGTGTGGACCATCCGGCCTTAGTCGGGCAGGTTCTTGAAAAGATTCGTCTCATTATCTTCGCCGAAAGTTTGGGCGGGGTAGAAACGTTATTAACCTTCCCTCAGGCGCAAACTCATGCGTCTATACCCGAAGAGCTTCGCCGTCGGCTCGGTGTCGATGACACTTTAATGCGTCTCTCGGTGGGCATAGAGCACGTGGAAGACCTCGAAGCAGACTTAGCGCAGGCTCTTCGCTAACTTGATCTCTTCGCTAACGCACGGTTGCGAAAGAAGAGAATTAAGTCGGCGGCCACCAAAACAGCGTTAAGAACATAGAGGGCCAGAACCCAGTCGGGGTGGTTGAGGATTTTATTGGTGATTCCCGCCAAGTACCCTACAAAGACTAACACTAAGAAGATCAGACTTTTGGACCCGTTTTGACGGGATTTCCAGGACTTCCACAGCGAGAATGGCCACGAAATGCCAAAACACAACAGCATAAGCGCTTCAAAGATACTAAGGTGCATGATTCGAACTTTGCCACAAGGTAAGAGATTCGTCTAGCGCCACGGGTGCAAAGCTCGATGCCATAAAAACGCCGCCAGGAGCAAGAAAACGAAGAGCCCCACCAGGATTGCTTTACCCCTACCGCGCTTTTTTGTAGCTGGCGTCCGGGGGGCGGAAGCGTAGTGAAGGCTTCTTCGTGCCTTGGCCCGCCGAGTTTTGCGGTTCATCGCTTTTTCCAAACTTTAAAATACCAGACCCGCAAACGGTCGACCAGCGTGACAGCATTCCAAATCGCCGGGCGCAACACAAGGTCCCAAGCCCCAAGACGGTGTTCTAGACGGCCTCCGAATCCGGTTTTAAACTGAAAAAGCCCATGCATGGGGTGTTCGGGGTCGTTGGTTGGCGGAACCCCAAAGAGGTCGTACTCGGTACAACCTTCGTTGTGGGCCAGCTTGAGGCCTTCCCATTGCAGGGCGTACGGAGCCATAAGATTGCGGTGTTCATTGGAGCTGGCTCCGTAGAGGTAAATGGCTTGCTGACCGTGGGTCACGACAAAATTCCCGGCTAATAGCTTCGTGCCCTCAGGCAGGTCAGCTTCGGCGAACAGAAGGTGGACTTTAGGTCCTGGGGTGTTGGCGGCGAGCTCCAACAGCGTGCGGTAGTAGGCCAACGGATGGAGGGCTATTTTATCGCGTTCGCCCGTTTCACGGTACAGCTCGTACCAAGCCTCAAGTTCGCTCAGGCTGGCTTGGCGAACTCGGACGCCTTTTTTTTCGGCAAGCCGAATGTTGTACCGCGTTTTTTTCTTCATCCGGGCCAGCATCTCGTCTTCGCTGCTGATTGGGACAATTACAGTGTCAGGAGGTTGAACATCCGGCGGTTTACGCCAAGGTCGCGCCAGCGGTGGGGGAAAGCCTGTCTCCGTCTGCGTCTCCTCGTCTGACGAATCCCCCAGCGTCATTTGAGTTCCCGCCAAAAGGTCGAACCGTAGGGTAAACACTCCCGGTGGTAAATGCTCTGCCAACGCCAGGCCTAAATTTTTTAGGCGCTCTTCGAGACCCTCGCGGTCGAGCATTTCAGACCACCAGGGGCCATGGGGAATATAGGCCAACACTAGGCCAGGCCGCAAAGTTCGCGTCAGTACCAACAGCGAGTGCCCGTCCACGTCAAAACCGTAGGCTTGCCAACCAAAGCGCGACTTGAACTTTCCCCACAATCCGGTTTGCAAAAAAATAGGGGCTGTGAGGCTTTCGAGGGCGCATGGTGTGACAACAGGCAACGAAGAGTTTTTGGTCATAAGGAGGCTCCTGAATGAGTTTTGTGCAGGATAAACAAGTATTCGTTAACATGAAGTTCACGCCCAGACAGGTTGCGGCTACCGCGAAAGGCCGGGTATCGTTGTTCCAAAATCGTCAAGGTTCCAAAACTCTGCAACAAAGCTTCAAGTTCCGACCGGCTGAGAAACCCTTCGGAGCTAAAAGAGACCAAAATATACTCGGCCTTGAGCTTTTCAATAAGGTCGGCAAGAGCATGGCGAATTTCTTGGGGACGGTTATACGCTGAGCGGTTCCATTGCCGAGGAATGCCCGAAACGCTCGAGATGTCGGTGGGGCGTTCGTACCGTGCAAGCAAATTCAACATAAAATAGTTTGAACCGTAGGGGTGCTGGTTGTACGGCGGGTCCAGGTAGGCTACATCGACGGGCGGGGCCAGCCTGGCGGCTTCGCCAGCCTCGGTTTCCATCACCTCAAATGGAACGTCAAAACGGCTAAAAAGCGGCGCCGGAAGGGTGATCTCGCCTAAGATGCGCCCCAGAGCATTTCGGCCCTGCCCCCCGAACGCACCGACACCAGTTTTTGCATCCCGATGAAACCCTTTAAAAACTCCCGAGGTGTTGGCGTGGATTGAGGCTTCGGTTAAAAGAGGAGCCAGCAGGTAAGGTCGAAGCTCGATCGGTTGGTTCGCGATGGCCTGACACGCGGCGTCCAGAAAACGGGCATTACGCGTCGTGTAAAAGACGCGCTCACCGGGCTGAATGTGTTGATCATCGTGGGGGGCATACAGCTCAGAAATGAATCCCTGTGCGCCTTGATGTGCGGCGGCGAGCACCTCGGTTCGCGCCGCATCCAAAGGAGGGACTTGTGACGCGTTCGTCAAATAGCAAGAGTTGAGAATGTGCGAGTAGTGCTCCAAATCGTTGGCCAAAAGCCAAGACGCGTAGCGCTTAAAAAACCTCGCCACGACACCCGAGCCAGAAAAAACGTCAAAGAGTTTAAGCTGTGAACGGCCTAAATCCTGACGGACAAAATCGAGGCCCTGACCAATCAAGGGCAACAGGTTTCGCTTGTTCCCCAAGCAGGTGATTAACTGCCTGGTCAGGTACTCAGGATCCTCCACCACAGGGTCAACCGACAGAGCCATCCGTCACGGTATGGGTTTTTAAGCGCTTACCGGCTCCGGTTAGCGCGGTGTCTCCTGTCATGAGTACGCCCGCTTGCATTCGTAGAGGGACTTCGAAAAAGCTGTCAATTTTGATTTGGGGTTTAAGGGCCGCTTCGGGGGTTCTCAGGGTGTCGCCCTCAAGGTCGAGCGGCGTCCCGACTGGAATTTCGTCGGCAAAAATCACTTCGACAGTTTCGGTTTCCCCTTCGTGAGTTGCCGCTAAAAGCATTCCATTCGAAACTTCACCCCGTAGTTTAGCGGGTTTGAGGTTGGCCGCCAAAATGACATGACGGCCTTGAAGTTCTTGAGGCTGATAGTAGGGGGCCAAACCCGAGACAATTTGCGTGGTGACCCCAGGCGAGGTTTCGATTTGCTCAAAGCAGAGCTTGTCGGCACCTGTATATTGTTTAACATAAAAACTCTTTGATAACAAAAAA
>JABEVK010000010.1 GCA_013044245.1 Spirochaetales bacterium
TAAGGCCAGTTTGAACAACACCGCTGGAAACTCCGGCCACCTTGGTTCCGTTCGCGGGCGTGACGCCCGAAGTCGTTGAATAATAAAGGTTGTAACTCGTCGCGCCCGTTACGCCGGTCCACGTCAGGGTCACCTGTGCGTTTCCCGCCACCGCCGTCAAGCCCGTTGGGGCTGTGGGAGAACTCGAACTCGCGCTCGAAGAACTGCTGGTGGTCGGACTTTGACACCCCCACAGGATCAGTCCCGCAACAAAAATTAGGACGAGTTTTCCGAACTTTTTCATCATTCATCTCCCGGTTAGGTTACTTTTTTACCTAGACTGGTTCGTTTAAGGCGTAAAAGTAAAAATCTAACCCGGATTGTAATGCAAGTGGAGGGAATCGTCTAGAGTGGAATCGCCAGAGCTTCTCAGAGTGAGGAGGTGCCTTTTTTCGAGCCAAGGCAACCCATCCCCTAGCCTTCCCTTTGGTCTGCTTCCATGGAAGGTATTTGTAAGACTCCACCCTTTACGGTCCGGACCAATCCCCAGGCTCCTTGGATCAGCGCTCGCCTCAAGATTGGGCAACCTCTTTTCGTTATTGGTCCGTCAAGGCGGGTGTCGCCTTAACAGTCCAAACGTGGCACCAAACCCGCTAAGGAAGCGATCGTTTTTATTGTAAACCGTTCTCCTTTTTCCCAGAATAGCCCAGCAATGTCGCAACCAGATTCGGATCGATTCCGGGCCAGAACACCAGATACGGTGTCAGTTCACGTTCAGCCGCGAATTCTCGAGTTTTCTGTTCCACCCCGTCTAAGTTTTTTTCCATGGCTCTAAGTGTCCGTTCGTATCGATCAGCCCGAAATCTCGAGGATTCAGCAAGATCCCGATAATCCTTTTCTCGACTTGCTTTGTTGAGAAAGCAACTTGGGAAAAGTCGCCTGTTACCGGACACTTGTGTTTTGAGAATTAGGATTTATTTAGAGGCTTGAATTCAGGATTTAGAGTTTACCGGGGTTTCTGTTCTCCTGGGCAGCACAAAATACGAGTCCAGCTTCGAGAAGAATGCTTTCTGTGTCTTCGACGCGAAGGGCACGATCAGCCTGTTGAGCCAGGCCATCGGCATTTTCCGCTCGAGCCGCCTCGCTTTCCTATCGGAGTTTCTCTTCCTTGTGCGCGATCCTATCGGAAAAATCCACCTCGATCCATTTAAGGGAGGGGGGAATTTTCATCCTGTACGGTCTCGCGTCGAGTCCGGCGGCTCGGAGACGTGGGTGAGCTGAGCGTCGTTTATTTCCCTGTGCTCATAAAGGTGCTCCGCTATAGTCGACGAGGTAGAAGGCGGACGGTATTTTCTTTCCGTCCGCCGGCGGGTTACTTCGTGCGCGCTTCCTTGAGGGCGGAGGTCCACCAGACCAGTTCGTCCAGCATCTGGGTTACACTGTTGGAAAGGTTGGGGATGTCTTCGATCGCCTTTCCCTGCTGCCAGACGCCGAAAAAGTCGCTGCCCCCGATATGTACGGCGTTTCTGGTGGGGTGCAGCTGAACTTCGACACAGATCATTCGCAGGTGCTCAACAGCCCGGGCACCCCCTACGCTGCCGTAGCCAAAGAAAGCGGCCGCCTTCTTATTCCATTCGGGGTAAGCAAAATCCATCGCGTTTTTCATGGCCGCCGTGAGGCTGTGGTTGTACTCGGCAACAACAAAAACGAACCCGTCAAATTCGGCGATTTTGCGCTGCCACTTCTGACCGGCCGGGTCCTGAGTGGGAGCCCACAGGTTGGACGCAACCTCGTTGAAAAACGGAAGGGAGAAATCGCGCAGATCCACGATTTCGAAACTGACGTCGCTGCGTTTTTGCGCGGCTTCCAGAAGGTACCGGGCGGGCTTTTCCCCGAAACGGGCGTCTCTTGTGCTGGAAATAATGATCGCGATCTTAGGTGTGGACATAGAGTCTCCTCGCAGGTGATAAAATAGCGCCGACCATATCGACGCAGAGCTTTTGTTCGCAAAGATACGAAACGAACCTTTCAAAGGCAAGAAGACACGGCGTTGTATTGTCAGCTGAACTGAGGGGAATTGAATCTTGATAGAATTGAATGGTCCCAGGATGAGTACACCTGCTCGAGTTGAGTCCGGACTCAAGGAGGCGGATTAAAATGCAATTCTTGCAAAACATCACCCCTGCTTTGTTGTTGACTATGACGCAACGTCATAGATTAAGATTTCAACCATGTACACGGTAAGACAAGTCGCAGACCTTGCTGGGATAACTCCAAGGACACTGCACCACTATGATTCCATCGGTCTCTTCAAGCCGTCCTTTGTAGCGGAGAATGGCTACCGCTATTACAGCGAAGAGTCCCTGTTGCAACTGCAACAGATCCTGTTCTTCAGGGAGTTGGGTTTTGACCTTGACCACATTAGGCGCCTGATGGGGAAAAAGGATTTTTCGGTGGTGCAAGCTCTGAAATCTCACAGGTCTGTTTTACTGCGCCGAATCGAACGACTCAGTAGACTCCTCGAGACTGTGGACAAGACAATCGCCCATCATCAAGGAGGTAGAAAGATGACGAGCAACGAGTTATTTGTTGGTCTCTCGGATCAAGAAAAAGCCTATGCCGAAGAAGCCATCGAAAAGTGGGATCCTGAAATTGTGAAGGAGTCCTATCGACGGTATGCACTTCTGACGGATCAGGAAAAAAGAGTCATCCAAGAAGCGACTGAAAGGCTCAATCGGGAGTGGGCGAGTTTGTTAGGGACAGATCCCCACGGACAACCTGCGCGAGATCTGGTGGAACGCTGGACAAAGACCATTGAGATTTTTTGGAAGCCGACAACCGAGGGCTTTATTGGGCTGGCGCGGATGTATGTCGAAGATGCCCGATTCAAAGTCCATTATGACCAATACGATCCACGGTTGGCTTTATTCATCTTTGACTGTGTTGAAGCGTATTTCGGCCAGGCGAGGGGTTAATGAGCGCCGCAGGCGGCCCTGAAACTAAAAATGATCCTATGAAAGTGCACCCTGCGCCGAAAATGGGTGGGGTGTAGCTTCGAAGGTCTTGTCGTAGGGCTTTCGCATGCGCAATTGTATTCCTCCTGCCCGCATTTGGGAAAAAGGTTTCAACTGATCAGGTCACCCTCAAACTGTACTGTTTCCCGGGCTCATCATAGCGCCGCGAGGACTTGGGAATGGAAAAACGCCTTTCACTCGTTTGAGCATACAACCGTTCTCTATATTCACGGGACTGCCCTAGAGGGAAAAAGCCGGTGTCTCTTTATTTCGTCGGTGAAGATCGCAGACCTTTCAAGCTGAGGGGTGGACTGCCCGGCAGGGCCGGTCACCGGGCCCTTGGCCATAGTCCTCGCCTGCGGCTGTGGGCTATCTGCCGAGGATCCCGTCCTGGGCGGGAGCAATCTGCAATTGTTTCCGAGCTTTGTGAATGGGGATGTTTTCTGGGTTTCTGATAGTTCCTATCATCCCTGAGACTGTCCTTGTGAAGCCCTTGGAGGCATGTTAATATTTTTCTATGAAAAACATCGAAGTTGTGGCCGCCGTCCTGATCCAGGATGGAAAAGTTTTTGCGGCCCAGAGAAATGCCAAAGGTGAAGTCGGCTTGAAATGGGAATTCCCCGGCGGCAAAACCGAAGCCGGCGAAAGCCATCACGAAGCCCTGGCCCGGGAGCTCCACGAAGAATTGGGCATCCAAGTCCAGGTAGGCGATTTCCTCATGACCATCAACCACCAATACCAGGCCTTCGCCTTGACCATGCACTGCTATTTCACCACCGTCCTGTCCGGCACCCTCACCCTCCACGAGCACATTGCCTCCCGGTGGTTAGGCCGTGACGACTTGGAAACCGTTGACTGGGCCCCCGCCGACGTGCCGGTGCTGGAGCGGATCCGAGACTTGTTGAAGTAATGTCCGAGTTGCTTCAAGGTCCGCGCTTTATCCACAATTCCGGATATAAAAATTTCCATCAAGAATTGGTGGACAACCTCCAGAGCTGTGATTCTTTTGACCTGAGCGTGGCCTTCATCAGGTTTTCGGGTCTCCAGATTTTGCTGGCAACTCTCAAAAACCTGGAGCGCAACCAGATCCCTGGGCGCATTTTAACCTCGACCTATGTGAACAGCACAGAGCCCAAAGTCCTGGCCCGTTTAAGAGAGTTTTCAAATCTCACAACCAAGGTCTACGTCCCCAGCAGGGACAAGGGCTTTCATTCCAAAGGATATTTATTTTATCACGGGGATCAAACCCGAGTGATCATCGGCTCTTCCAACATCACCCAGTCAGCCCTTAAAAGCAATGTCGAATGGAACGTCTTTAATACTGACCTTCATGATCAGGCCTTTGTAAAAGATGTGGGGCACGACTTTGAAACCCAATGGAGCGATGACCGTAGCAAGGAACTCTCTGAGGAATT
The DNA here is from genome assembly GCA_013044245.1 of Spirochaetales bacterium. Classification (GTDB taxonomy): domain Bacteria; phylum Spirochaetota; class Spirochaetia; order JABEVK01; family JABEVK01; genus JABEVK01. Next base: position 4,409 of record JABEVK010000010.1, read on the forward strand.
CTTATGTGAATACGCCTCTTATGTATCGCGCCTGGGTCGAGGCGTAACCCCCGAAAATGCTTTTTCTTACGACGAAATCCAAATCAAACCCAACCGTATGCAACAAGAGGCCATGACCAAACTCCATCGCTTACGCACTCATGAAGAAAGCAAAGCCTTGGCCATCGCGGCCACAGGAAGCGGAAAGACTTACATGGCCGTCTTTGACAGCCTTCAGTTCAAACCCAAAAAGCTCCTTTTTATCGTCCACCGCGAAGACATCCTCCTCAAGGCTAAGCAATCTTTTGAGGCCATTATTGATACCGCAAAAATCACCACCGGCTTGATGACTGGAAATTCTAAACAAACCGAGGCGGATTATATCTTTGCAACCATTCAAACCTTGCAAAGAAACTTTCAAACCTTTTCCCCTGAACACTTTGAGTACCTTATCGTGGATGAAGCCCACCACGCCACAAGCCCGTCTTATCAAGAAGTCCTCAAATGGTTCAAGCCGAAATTTCTTTTGGGCCTCACTGCCACTCCCGAGAGAAGCGATGGTGGTGACATTTATCAACTTTTTGGAAATAACGTCGCGGTGGAAATCCGTCTGCGCCAAGCCTTGGACTGGGAGCTTGTGGTTCCCTTCCATTATTTTGGCGTCACCGAATTTGGTGAAATCAATTACGACAGCGTAGACCTTGATAACACCGCCGAAGTGGCCAAATTACTTATGGTCGGACGTCGGGTGGACTACATCCTTGAAAAGATGCGTTTCTACGGACACGATGGAATCAAGCGCAAAGCCCTCGGTTTTTGTGTCGATGTCGAACATGCTCTTTACATGTCCCGTGAGTTTAATTTGCGTGGAATCCCGGCCCAAGCTTTGACGGGAGAGGACAGCATTGAAACCCGTAGTAAAAACATGTCCCGGCTTGAGGATGACCAAGATTCCTTGGAGATCATTTTCACTGTAGACATCTTTAACGAAGGGATCGACATCCCTTCCATCAATACCATTCTCATGCTCCGCCCCACCGATTCCTCCATCATTTTTGTTCAACAGTTGGGCCGGGGCCTTCGAAAAGCTCTCGAAAAAGAATTTGTCACGGTCCTGGATTTTATTGGCAACCATCGTAAGACTTTTTTGATGGCCCTGGCACTTATGGGTGGCAGGCATTTTGACAAGGATGATTTAAAAACAGCTGTCAAATCCGACTTTGCCGATATCCCTGGAAGCACCCACATCCAAATGGATCGCATTGCCAAAGAACAAATTTTGTCTCAATTGGAGCAAGAGAAATTCTTTTCTTTGAAGTATTTAAGACAAGAATATTTTGATTTCAAAAAGATCATTGGACGTATTCCCCATTTGGTGGACTTTCTCAAGGTTGACGGCGCCGTAGATCCCATGAAATTTTCAACCCACTCTGGTACTTGGCTTGAATTTGTCTCTCGCGTGGAGGATTCGGAGGAATTGGCCACACTCTGCTCTCACCAAGACTTATTACCTGTACTTCGTTTTTTCACAGACTTAACACCCTTGCGACGAGCCTATGAGGCGGTTATCGCAAAAAAAGCCCTTGAAGCAGGACAGGTTTCTCTTTCAGAGGCCCGGGACGAGCTTTCGAAATATCTGGCAATTCCCCATTTGCCGACCATCGACTACGCCTTTGATTTTCTCTCGGGCCGTTTTTTTGACTCCAGTGAAAAAACTAAATATCAGGACCGGTTATTTATCCGCCAAGGCCAACAATTACTTTTGGCACCCAAGTTATCCCAATTATGCCGGATTGAATCCCTTTTAGCCCCTCTCCTCGACCTCCTCAATTATGGCATTTTAAGTTACCAATTAGAATTTGAGGATGCTGACTATGGAGTCCCTCATTTCAAACTTTGGGAAAATTATACCATGCGTGATGTGGCGCTGATGTGTAATACCCTTCGCACACACAGTTCTTTCCGGGGCCAAGGCTTAATCACAACCGACAAGGATTTCTTCATGTTTGTCGACCTCCATAAAGAGGCGGACGTCAAAGAATCCATCAATTACCAAGACAAATTTGAGGGGCCGAGACATTTTCAATGGGAGTCTCCCAACACCACCTCACCCCAAAGTGGGACTGGTCAAAAGCTAATTCAGCATGAAAAGCAAGGAATCTCCATGCACCTTTTTGCAAGAAAATTCCGCGAAATCGAAAACATAGCCCAACCCTTCACGTATTTTGGCAAAGTGATTTATCGGCACCATGACCCTGAGCGCAGCAAGCCCATGAGGATCTCCTACCTCCTTGAAAACGAGGTGCCGGCCGATCTCTTCTACGAGCTCACCACAAAAGTCTAACTCTGTTTCTTCCCTTTCCCGGGCATCGGCGAACTTGCCACCCGCAGTTCTCGAATCTGTTCCTTCAGCCTCGGCAAAGCCGAGCTGAACCAATTTTGGGGGGCAACCCACGGCGGATGTCAGTCCCAAAACCGAATTGGGTCAGGCACCCCGAGAGGCTGGCGGCATAGCTCGCTTGAGGGTTGCAGATCTCACGAGTTGAAAAGTCGCAGGCTCGACGGAAAAGGGCTGTCAAGCTTGGGGAATCGGCGGCCCGCGCCCCTCGGGCAAGGCCGATTGTAGTGCAGCCGCCCATTCGACGCTGGCCCTGAGCTTGAGCGGGTCCTCGATCACCCCAACCATGGTTCCGCCGCACTGAGGGCAGAGAAACCCGAAAAAAAGAAAGCTCGTCTTAAACGGAGCCACGGGATAGATGCCAGGAGGGCGATGTGGCAAAGGCTCTTGAAGTGTTCACGGACTTCTTTTTATCCCAACGTTTGGGTCAGAGATGAGGCTTGGTTAACTTCGTGATTTCAGCGCGAACTTCGGCTTCATGGACGAAGGGGGCACTTTCTTTATGACCATCCCGGTAAGTACAATCACATTGATTCTCAAAAAGGGCACTCCATCTTTTGTCTTTGTCCAAGGATAATTGTGTTGCCGGGTGTTCAGGTTTTCTAAAGAAGTAAACAGAATAAAAGGTGCCGCCATAGTCATAATGCATCAACTGAGGCCAAGCACAAATAACAACCAACTCATTTTCTCCATAGACGCGGTCAAAAAAGACTGCCCGAATTTCGGGTGCGCCACCGTCAGATTCGAAGGTTGAGATATGAATCTCATGGTACTCTTCCTTGCCGACTCGCCAGTACAAATACCCGACAATTGCCGGGTAAGCTTCGCCTTCAACCATTTCATCGTATCGATCAAAACAGATTATTGCTTCATTATTCTTTGACCATTCCTGTGTCACGACGATGTCATCGACAATTTGAGAATGCGGCGGCTTCGTTCGCTCAAGAAAAGATTCAAAGGTCTCCGTACTTTTTTTAGTTACAGTTTGACTGTAGAGGCTTGCTCCCACAAAAAGAAAAACGAGAATTTGTAGCAGGCTATTCTTGAACGCTTGTAACATCTTTTCTCCTACCTCGCCAAAGATAACCATCAAGGTTTCTTTGATAAGACACGGGTTCGGGAAGCATCATCAAACGATTCGAGCGGGCCCTCAAATACAACGAGGACTAATCAAATCAGCCCTCCGCTACTCCCCGAGAAAAGTTCCCTTTTCCAATTCCTGAAAGGCGTTGACGAGCTCGTCCCGGGTGTTCATAACGATGGGTCCGTGCCAGGCGACAGGTTCCCCCAGGCCGAGTCCGGTGCACAAAAGGAAACGAAAGGGGTGATTTTTTTCGGCGCGGAGGCGCAGACGGTCACCGTCGGTAAAAAAAGCCAGTGTTTCATTGCCTAAAACAGCCGACTCGCCAA
>JABEVK010000011.1 GCA_013044245.1 Spirochaetales bacterium
AATCAAAACTAGGCGACGTCCTAGCAAACGACAGGTCGGCCAAGCTCGAGGTCAAACGCTACGGTCGGGTGTGGTCATTGTGGTTGGGCGGTGAGTGGAAAGAATCGTGGAAGGCCTTTGGTGAGGTAACTTGGCGTCACGGTGCCTGGAAGCTCAAAACTGACGCCGAGGTCAACGGTAAGCAAGTTAACACCAGTGAGGTTCTTAGCTCGCGAGTAAGCCCGCAATTGCTGTGGGGGCTAGGTCAAGCGTTTGAAGTGCGGGGAGAAGCCCGTGTTCAGTGGCTAGGTGCTTGGTCAACGTTGCCGATCGTGCAACCAGTGGCCGGGGTTTGGTGGCATGGGGGGATTTCGCCTTCATTCGAGGCCGAGGGGCCCAACGAAAAGCAATTATGGGCTGTGTGTGGTACCGCGAGTTTGCCTATCGGATCTCCCAGTTTACCGGCAAGCGCGCCCGGTCAAAAATCCAGCCTTTTGGTTGCCAAAGCTAGTCTTACCTGCCGTGCCACATTGCCTGTGTATGAGTTTTCCGCCGAGGCTCTCTGGGTCGCGCCTCCGCTAAGGGTGCGTCTAACGCTGTCGCGTCAAAGCGATGCTCTCGGAAGCGTTCCCCTAGAAGTATGGGGGCCTCTGTCGCAAATCAGTCTGACTGTGTTTTGGGATTACCGGTGGGATACGCGCAAGAATTAGGGTACCCACTCGCCGACGTACAGAACCTCTTCTTCGAGCAAAAAGCCAGTTTGATCGTAGACCTTTTGCTGAACATCCTTGATCAGGGCCCTTAAATCGGAGGCACTGGCTCCGCCCTCGTTGACAATAATATTGCCGTGCCAGTCTGAAACCACGGCGTGACCGCGACGTAGGCCTTTAAGACCGCACCGGTCAATGATGACACCCGAAGGGTCATGAAACCGTCGGTCGTTTTTAAAGATGCTCCCAGCGCAAGGCAGGCGGTAGTGACCCTTTTGTAGTCGGTCGTTGTAGTTGGTGTTCATGATGGTTTGCAAAGCTTCGCGGTCTTGGGGAACGGTTTGAATCGTAACCTCGACGATGATGCCGGGTAGGTTTTGAAACGGTGACACTTTATAGCTCCACGCCGAGGCGGGAAAGCTTACCTCGTGAAGGCCCTTTTCTGCGTCAAGAACAAGAGCGCGAACAAAAACTTCAGAGGCTTCGCGACCGTAACAGCGAGCGTTCATCCAAAAGGCGCCACCGACTGAGCTGGGCATTCCATAAAAGGCTTCGAGTGCTGAAACGCCACGGTCGCGGCATAGCTCAACTGCCGTATCGATCGACAGTCCGGCCTGAGCGCGGAATAAATTGCCCTCAAACCTCCAACTATTTAATGTCGTCAGGTTGACGGTAATGCCCCGAAGGCCTTGATCGGAGGCTAAAAGGTTGGCACCCTTGCCCAGCACAAACAACGGGACGTCATGCTGTTGGCAAAACTCCCAAACGGCGTGCAAATCTTGGACTGTAGCAGGAAACACCATGACCTCGGCAGGGCCACCAACGGCAAAGGTGGTGTGCTTCGACAGGGGTTCCTCGTAGAGTACACGCCCCAGAAGGTTGATTTTTGCTCCCTTTTCTCCTAGATTAAACATGCGCCCCATTCTAGGTGTTTACCACGAGAAGGAAAAGTCCTTTGGGCGCAGGAGTTCGTGTTGCCCTTGAAATTTTATAACACCATGGAACGCCGACTGGTGGAATTCCAACCTCTGGTCGAAGGTCAAGTTTCGATGTACTGCTGTGGCCCCACCGTGTACAACTATGCCCATATTGGGAACCTTCGCACCTATATTTTTGAAGATGTTCTGCGGCGGACCTTCGAAACCCTAGGCTATCAGGTGAAGCATGTGATGAATGTCACCGATGTTGGCCACCTGACCGGCGACGGGGACGAAGGCGAAGATAAAATGCTTCAAGGGGCTCGTGAGCGAGGCCGTACTGTCTGGGAAATTGCCCGTTTTTTTTCGGACGCCTTTTTTGAAGATGCTACCAAGCTGGCCATCGAAAGGCCCAACGTGGTGTGCCCAGCTACCGAGCATATTGACGACATGATTGCCTTGATTAAAAAGCTCGAGAGCAAGGGGCTCACGTATCAAGCGGGGGGCAATGTCTACTTTGATACCTCAAAGTTCCCCGAGTATGGTCGCCTGGCTCTGTTAGACCGCCAAGAAACCTCTGTAGCACGCACGTCCTACGATAGCAATAAACGCAACCTTCGCGATTTTGTGCTCTGGTTCACGCGCTCAAAGTTCGACGGCCAAGCGATGGTGTGGGATTCTCCCTGGGGACGGGGTTATCCCGGCTGGCATATTGAATGTTCTGCGATGAGTATGAAGTACCTCGGTGAGTCTTTTGACCTTCACTGCGGTGGCATTGATCACATTCCTGTACATCACACCAATGAAATCGCCCAAAGTGAGGGCGCCACGGGCAAACCCTGGGTCAAATACTGGCTTCACGGCGAGTTTTTGCTCCTTTCAAAAGAAAAGATGTCTAAATCGACGGGCGATTTTTTGACCCTGCAAAAGCTCATCGAAAAGGGCTACGACCCCTTAGATTACCGTTGGTTCTGCCTGGGAGCGCATTACCGCAGTCCGCTAACCTTTTCGTGGGAGGCCTTAGAAGGAGCCCGCAATTCACGGAGAAACTTACTCGACAAGGTTCGCGAGTGGAAGCGTGCTGGTGAACCCTTGCCCCTGAGCGAAGCCGGAAAAGCCTACTTGGCGCAATGGCATGAAGCCCTTGAAAACGACTTAGCGATGCCGCAGGCCCTATCGGTACTTTGGGCCGTGGTCAAAGATACCACAATGGCCCCCGGCGAAAAGCTTGCGCTCGCACTGGCCCTGGACCAAGTTCTGGGCCTGGGCCTGGCTCAACTGAGCGCCCCCGTCGAAGAGGCGGTACCGAGCGAAGTGCAGACGTTGGTGCAAGAACGTCTGTCCGCACGAAAAGCCAAAGACTGGGCCGAGTCTGATCGATTACGGCAAGAAATTAAAAACCTGGGCTGGCTGGTAGAAGATACTCCCCAAGGCCCCGTCGTGAAGCGAGCTGTGTAACGTGCCGCCTTTCCTTCTGTTTTCTATCGTGACAGAGTTCTCAGCTTACGATGATTTTTCGAAAGTCTACGAGACCTGGTTTCCTTTGCTCTACAGAATTGTCTATCGCATGACAGCGCGCGAGGATATTTCTGAAGAGGTGGTTCAGGAAGCCTTCATCAAGTACTATGAGCGACGCGACGTGTTGCCCAAGGATGAAGGTCTGAAGTTTTGGTTGATTCGCGTGGTACGCAACTTGGCGTTGAACTACGAAAAGCGAAAAGGCCGAGAACGCCGAGCAGTAGAGCGGCATTATCATGAGCCTAAGCTAGACCTGGGACACGAAGGGGAACGTTCTGTCGAACGAAAAGAGACAATTCAGGAGGTTCAACACGCCTTGTTGCAGTTACCCTATAACCTCAGGATTGTTTTGATTCTTAAGGAGTACGCAGGCTTTGCTTATGCCGAAATCGGCAAGATGCTGGGCATCACCGAAGGCAATGTCAAAGTTCGCGTCTTTCGCGCCAGGAACCAGTTGGCCCAGCTTTTGGGCGAGGAGAGATCATGAAAACCGACCGCTTCTTGATTTCCGCTCATGTGGATCATGAGGTAGAACCTCCTTGGGACCAAGTCGTCGAGCAAAAAATCGCTACAGACCCCCAATGGAAAGAAGAATGGGAACGTCAAAAGTCTATTCATGAAAAGCTGGCCCAACTGGCCGACCCTGAATCGTTAGAAAAAGCCCGCGAATTGGTCCGTCTGCGCCTTGACGCTTTGCGTTCGGCGCCCCGTTCTTCACGGCATTTTGACCTCAATTGGGTAGGTTTGGCAGCGGCGGCCGCAGTTTTTGGTCTGGTCGTTGGCGGGTTTGGCTTTTGGCTGGGCCGTCAAGCTACGGGTGCCAGCGTGGCCGAAGTCCATGTTCATCTTCCTTCAGGCTATACGGTGCCGCTCAATGGTAATAGTCAACTGATCAAAATGACCTCGTTCGAGTCGGGAAACCGCTAGATGGCACGACCGCGCTGGGGAGCTGTGCTGTTGTCGCTGACAGTGCTGGGCCTAGCTCCTTTGACAGCACAGGATCTTCCGGCGATGCCGAAGGTCGATATTTCGCTTGTTCCCCAGGTGATTCAGGGGGATATCTCGAAGGTCCTGTGGCAAGACCCGAGGAATCTTTCGGCGACGATGGGAAAACCCCTTGTTGTCTCTCTGGATGGTGAAAACTTCAGACTTCGTGTTAGTATGACGGTGTATCCGCATAAAAAGGGGTACTTTCTGGTGGTTCAACAGGAAGTAGCCAGCCGGAGCCAAGGCGCGGAAGGCTTCCGTTCTTCGGTTCAGTCAGTTGCGTGTACACCGGGAGATAAACTGCTCTTCTATCCTTTTGGACAGGCCGTCCCCGGCGGTGCCGAAGAGCTGGTATTGGAGATATCGGTACAGCCGCATGAAGCCCATCACTAATCCTCTTCTCCGTTTTGCCCTGCGATCCTGGCCCTTTGTCGTGCTGGGAGGCTTGGCGATTCTTTTTGCTGTCATTTTGATTTTTTCGAGAAAATCTCCGGTGATTCAAAGTCTGGACCCTGCCATGGCGGCACCCGGGCAAGAAGTGGTGCTAACAGGAAGCTACTTTGGCAGAACTGTGCGCGACGGCACGCTGACCTTGGCGGGCAACGTGATTTTGCCCTCATCGATTATTCATTGGTCCGATCATCGCATCGCCTTTAAAGTTCCGTCGGACGCGCTTTCGGGGCTTTTAACCATTGCCAATAGTCAGGGTGTCAGCAAGGGGCTATTGTTTACTGATATCAACGAAATCCCAATGGTGTGGACGCCTGCGCTCAACACTCTGCAACCGTATATTGAGGCCGTGACCCCTGCGTCACCAGTCACTGGTACGGTCCTGACCGTGCGCGCTACCCGGATTCCCGATCAAGAAGCCGGGAGTTACGTGGAACTGATCGCCCCTCATCAGCCTAGCATTCCTTTTCATGATTTTGTCGTGTGGAACCCGCGATCGGTACAAATTCGGCTTCCGATCGGTTATGGGGCGGGCACTCAGCTCGTGTTGCATACGCCCGAAGGGAATAGTCCGCCATTTGACCTTGGGGCAACCTCACCGGCCGAGTGGCAAAACCCTATCACCTACAAGATGACCTTTGAAGCCGAATGTGAATTTTCGGGTGGTTCTGGAGACGCAATGTTTTGGTTAAGACTCCCCGACCCCTCGCAAAGCCTTCAACCTTACCGTGTTAGCTTCAGTAAACAACCCCTGCCGGGGAGCCACGGCGAGCTTTTACCGTTTTCGTTTCCTGACGCAGGCGGCACCCAAAGCCTGACGTTTACCCTTCAGCTCACAGCCCGCGAGTTCCATTGGTTGGGGACTTCGGGCTCGAGTGGCTCCTCTGGTGGTTCCACCTCAAGTAGTACGACAGCCCCTGACCAGGCCAGCCTCGGGTGGGGCTCGGCCTGGGATAGTTGGCAAGAAGCAACCTGGCAGGTTCCTTCGCAGACCTGGGCAGCAGCGCAACTGGTGTATCAGAAGGTTTTGGCGCATTTTACAGGAGTTAAGGGGAGCGATGGCCTGGCCAAGCCGGGAACGCCCGATCAAGTTTGGCAGAATACCACCCCGACACCCTTCGAACTTACCCTCACGTATGCGGCGGCTTTAAAGTCAGTCAACATTGTCAGCCGTGTAGTCGCAGGGTTTTTAGTTCAGGGGAATACTGCTCAACCCCATGCCTGGGTGGAGTTCTGGGACCCAGGTGCAGGTTGGGTCCCTGCCGATCCTGCGCTGGGCGTTGGAACGGCGAACCCGCTTGCCCAGTTTTCGGCCTTGGACAACCGGCATATTTTTTGGTCGTCTGCCCCGGTGCTGATTGAACGTGGCGAAACGGAGTCGCACCTGGTCGATCAGCTGGTGCCTTTTAGCTTCCAACGAAGCTTTATTGAGGTCAACGGCGACTTGCATGGGGCTGTTCTTTGGCATGAAGTGAGTGTCAATTCTTAACCTTGATTGACAGGGGGTGGGCAGGCCTCCTATACTAAAAGAGTAAAGGTGGGTGTCTACTAACGCATGGAAAATCCGCTGCAGTTAACCTTAGTCAGCTTCAAAAAAGACGCCTACATCATCGTTGAAGGGAAGGCGAATGCGGAGCATTTCTTCATCATCCGGTCGGGAAAGGTTCGCCTGAGTAAAGAAGTCGAGATCGTCGAGGAAGGCGAATCAAACTTGCTTGAACCTGGCGATTTTTTTGGGGTTGTTTCGACGATGAGCGCCCATTCTCATATCGAAACCGCCCAGGCTGTTAGCGACGTTACTCTGATTCAAGTCCACCGTGAGCAATATGGTCTTTTGATTGAGCGCAACACGCCCGTTGCCATGAAGATTATTCAAGGCTTTTCGAAGCGGGTACGCTATTTAGATGAGGCTTTGACCAAACTTACCTTCAAAAACACCTCCGAGGGTGACCCGGATATTCTTTTTAAGGTGGCCGAGTACTACGTCAGGCAGAGCAAGTACAACCAGGCATTCTTTGCCTACTACCATTACGTAAAAGCTAACCCCCGGGGAACGCATGCCGCTGCCGCCAAAGAACGGCTGGCAAAGATTCAACCCTATGCCAAAACCGCCTACTTAGACCCGCCCAAGGATGAGTTTACCCGAACCTACCCCAAGGATACGATGATCTTTGCTGAGGGCCAGACCGGAGATGAGCTTTATATTCTTCAACGCGGTCAGGTTAAAATTTCAAAAATTGTCGGCGACAAAGAAGTTCTTTTGGCCATTTTAAAGCCGGGGGATATTTTTGGCGAAATGGCCCTGATTGACAGTAAACCCCGTTCGGCTTCGGCCGATGCCTACGAAGATGCTGTGTTGTTAGCGGTGAACCGTGTCAACTTTGAACGTATGGTGACCGCACAACCGCAGATCATTACCCGGCTGACAACGCTTTTGGCTGAGCGGATCTGGTTCATTTACAAGCAACTGGCCAATGCCACCCTCGAAAACCCCGTGGGGCGTTTGTACGATGCCTTATTGATTCAGCTCGAAAAGAACCGCGTCGCGGTTCGACCCGGTTTAAGCCATAGCTTTGCCTTTGGACCCAAAGACCTGTTGAACATGGTCGGGTTTTCCAGTGCCGAGGGCAACGGGTTTATCCGCGAGCTGTTAAAAACACCCGGCGTCCGTCTTATCGAAGAAAAAATTACCGTGGGCGACGTTTCAGAAATCGAAAAGCAGGCTAAGTACTTTCGTAAGATGGACCGCCTGGCGAAGTCCCGTACCTCTCGTTAAAGCTTTTCTTTAAAATGAACTAGGGTGGCCCCTTTGCCTCCCCAGCCGTAGGGGGCGTCTTGAAAGCTCTCGACGGTGGGCGTCTTAGCTAAAATCTTGCGTACATTTTCGCGTTGGATTCCTAAGCCTTTGCCATGAATCAAGACCACATCTCGAAAGCCCTTGGCGTAGGCCTCGGCTAGGTACTCAACGACCACGGGTCCAAATTCTTGAGGACGAAAGCTGTGTAAGTCGATTTCGGGGCCAATAGGCACGATCACGGCGTCCTCGGGGAAGGAATCGGTGCGGACTGAAGGGGTAGAGGAATGCTGTTTTGAGTCCATAGACAAAGAATACCACCCCTGGTGCTCAAAAGCGAGAGCAATAGCAAGCCTTGTCCCGGTGGTGTTGTCCCGAGAACCTCTTTTTGGTAAACTGGTCGCCATGAGTCGCGAAGAATTACCCAAAGTCTATGCCCCGAAAGATTTCGAAGACCGAATTTACGAATTCTGGTTACAAAATCGCCTGTTTGAACCTTCTTCTGCTGCAGGGGAACCGTTTACGGTGGTGATCCCCCCGCCCAACGTTACGGGCGTTTTGCACATGGGGCACGGCCTCAACAATAGCCTTCAGGATGCTTTGGTGCGCTACTGGCGCATGAAGGGCCGCCCAACCCTGTGGGTACCAGGGACTGACCACGCCGGGATCGCGACTCAGCAGGTGGTGGAACGCCGCTTGGCTAAAGAGGGAAAAACCCGTCACGACCTGGGGCGCGAAAAGTTTGTTGAGCTGACCTGGTCGGTCAAGAACGAACATCATGCCGTGATTTCGCGCCAGCTTCGCAAGATTGGGGCCAGTGTGGACTGGAGCCGCGAGCGCTTTACCATGGATGAGGGCCTGTCGCGTGCGGTGCGCGAAGTGTTTGTTCGCCTGTATGAAAAAGGCCTAGTCTACAAAGGTTATTACTTGGTGAACTGGGACCCTGAAGCTCAGACTGCCATTGCCGACGACGAAGTAGAATACAAAGAAGTCAACGGCTTTTTGTACCATATCCGCTACCCGTTTGCCGACGGCTCGGGCTCGGTTCAGATTGCGACGACTCGGCCCGAAACCTTGCTGGGCGACTCAGCTGTTGCGGTTCACCCCGATGATGAGCGCTACCAGGGCTTGGTGGGCAAACTGCTCAAGCTTCCGATTGCCGATCGGGAGATTCCTCTGATTGCCGATGGGTTTGTTGATCGTGAGTTTGGAACCGGTGCGGTCAAGATTACCCCTGCGCATGACCCGAACGACTTTGAAGCCGGGCATCGGCACAACCTTCCCCAAATCAATATTTTGAACCCGGACGGAACTCTGGGCCCCAATGTTCCCGAACGCTACCGAGGCTTAACCACGGTCAAAGCTCGCAAACTGATTGTCGAAGAGCTGACAGAACTGGGGCTTTTTGTGGCACAGGAGCCACATAAGCACCAGGTGGGCCATGGCTACCGTTCGGGTGCCGTGATTGAACCCTACCTATCAGAACAATGGTTCGTCCGCATGAAGCCCTTGGCTGAAAAGGCCTTAGACGCCCTGCACCAAGGAGAGATTCGGTTTTACCCTCAACGCTGGGAACACACCTACGTGCACTGGATGGAGACAATCAGGGATTGGTGCATTAGTCGTCAACTGTGGTGGGGACACCAAATTCCTGTGTGGACGTGCCAAGCCTGTCAACACGATAACGTCAAAACTGAAGCGCCGCAGAAGTGTGAAAAGTGTGGCTCAAGTGACTTGGTTCAAGACACCGACGTGCTCGATACGTGGTTCTCGAGCTGGCTGTGGCCGTTCTCGACTTTGGGTTGGCCCGACAAGACTCCAGACTTAGAACGTTTTTATCCGACCTCGGCGTTAGTCACGGCCTACGATATTATCTTTTTCTGGGTAGCCCGCATGATTATGGCAGGAAAAGAGTTTACCGGCAAAGCGCCGTTCCGCGACATCTATATTCACCAGCTGGTTCGCGACAAACAAGGCCGCAAGATGTCTAAGTCGCTGGGGAACGGTATCGACCCGCTAGAAATTGTCGATGAGTTTGGGGCCGATGCGCTGAAGTTTACTTTAGTGTACATGTCAGCCCAGGGTCAGGATATTCTTTTGGACAAAGAAGGGTTTCGCCTGGGGTCAAAGTTTGCCAACAAAGTGTGGAACGCCAGCCGTTACCTTTTGATGAACTTGCCCGATGAGGGCCTGCTGGATCCAGAACAGCTCAAGTGGACTACGGTGGACCGTTGGATTTTGACCCGCTTGAACACAGCCATTCGTGCTGTCGATGAGGCGATGGCCTCATACAAGTTCAACGATGTCGGGCACGTGATTTATGAGTTCTTCTGGAATGACTTTTGTGATTGGTACATTGAGGCGTCAAAACGCGATTTGTCGAGCGATAAGGTGGACCAGCGCCGCCAGGCCGCAACCAAGCTGTTGATGGTTCTCGAAGAGTCCCTGCGGTTAATGCACCCCTTCTTGTCGTTCCTCACCGAAGAGATTTCGCAAAAATTACCTCGGCATGCCCCGAACCTGGTGACAGCGCCGTTCCCCGTGGTTGATACCCAACGGGAAGATCAAGCCAGTGCCCATGCGATGCAGGTGTTGCAAGAAATTGTCTCGGGTGTCCGGGCTCTACGAAGTGAGTTTACGATACCTGCCGAAAAAGAGTTGAAGGTGAGCCTTGCCGTCAACCCCGACGCGCCGGAGCGTTCATTTTTACACGAAGAAGAATCGTTGATCCGCTTCTTTATGAATGCCGAGTCGCTGTCATGGACCGAGATGGGCACCAAACTGCCCGGTGCTGTTAAGGTGATCGGTACTGGCTGGGAAGCTCACGTGTTTGTCAAAGGGATGGTCGACGTTCCCAAAGAACGCGAAAAGCTCAAAAAGACGATCGAGAAAACTCGCAAGTATGTTCAGTCGATCGAAGCCAAGCTAGCCAACTCTGCCTTTACGGCCAATGCGCCTGCCGAAGTCATTCAAGCGGAACGTACCAAACGCGAAGAGGCGAGCTCTACCCTTTTGCGTCTAGAAGCGTACTTGGCTGACTTGGGTTGAGGGGGAGACTTACCAGCGTCCGAGTGAAAACCTTCAAGGCTATAAGATTTTCGGTAATAGTCAAGGAAATTTAGGCGGAAATGGCGCCGCAAAGAAAATTCGTAATCACAATCTCAACAAGAACAAGACTACATCACGAAGAGTTTGTGATTGTAACGTGAAGAGTTTGTGATTGTAACGTGAAGAGTTTGTGATTGTAACGTGAAGAGTTTGTGATTGTAACGCGGCGTGAAATTGACGTGAGGCTAGGGGGGTGCCAGAGGAGGCGGTCGGTTATGCCCAATTCGACCGGCTGCCAAATTCCAACCTTGGCAAAGCTTTAACCTATCGTTTAGAATGTAAAAATGGTTATTGATGAAAACCTTGGGAATTGCCGTTGAATAAAGAACTTCTAACACCACAACTTCTTGAAAATCAACTGGAGCGTTTGGCTCGGCTCCAAGGGGCTGACCCGGGGATCTTTGTGCTAGCAGTCCATGCCTTTGTTGAGGCGTATTGCCGTCGCTATCTTACCAACGTTGACCCCGAGGGGAAGGGTTTTTCTGATTGGATCGAGGAATTGCGCAAAGAGCTTGTCTCGACTGCGAACCGGTTCTTACCCGAACTGAATGTTCTTAATAATCTGAAAGCCATGCGCTTTATGGTTAACAGTGTGCGGCACGAGTTTAAGCCAATGACTGTCTTGAATGCTCAGATAGCCACCCAGCAACTTTACCAATTCTGCAAACTTGTGGGTTTAGAGGGCGGTCACTCCTTGCAACGAGTCCTCGATTATAATGAGGTCTGGAAAGAACGAAAAGCAAAAGGTGAATTGGTTCAATCGCTCAAAGATTTAGGTTTTGCTCTGACAACGGCCGTTAATAGGTCTAACGAACTAACTCAACAAGTTGCTAGGCTAACAGAGCTCGAGGCCGAAAAGGATAGTCTTGTCACTCAGACTCTCGGTCTCGAAGTTCAGTTGAAAGAACTCACCAAAACAAAACACGACAAAAACCAACGGATCGATGAGCTTCGTCAGGAACGTGCGTTGCTGAACCAAAAGCTAAACGAAACCCGAAAACAGCTAGATTCCTTGGACGACACCAAAGCGTACTTGAGAACGCTCGAGTACATGACAGTATTTACCCGTACCCGAGGCGCTTACGAAAAATTGGTGACGCGGCTAACTTCTGAACAAGTAGCGGTTCTCGATCAGATCTCACTGCAAAAAGATTTTCTGATCAAAGGGGCGGCAGGAACCGGAAAAACTTTAGTTTTGCTCAAAGCGATTGAAAAAGCTAAAGGAAAGACGACTCAATCCTCTTTACCCTTGTTAGAATTGTCGGGCTCTGTCCTCTTGTTGACCTATACAAAAACCCTTGCCAAATACGCTTCTTATATGGCCAGCCTTGTAGACCCGGAGGCAGGTGACCGCATTTCGACCGCTGACAGTTTTATTGTAGAGAAGTTTCGAGAGTTATACCCGAGCGCAGGGGTTTCGTATGACATTACCAAAGAAATTGCTGGCAGTCTTTCTGAGCCGCCCTTGGATACCAAGCTTTTAGTCGCCGAAGCCGAAAGTTTTATTTGGGCGAACTTCATTACGAAAGAAGAGTACATCGACCAAATGGTGGAACGCACAGGAATGAAAAATTCTCTGCGTAAGGAACAACGAGTTCAAGTGTGGAAGGCGGTTACAGCCATGGAACAAACGATGCGAGAAAAGGGCCTTTGGGCGCCCAACCTTGCGGCGTGCGAGCTTGCCCGAAATGCCACCAAGTTGCCCGAAGCCAGTCGTCTCGACTATGTATTTGTTGATGAAGCACAGGATCTTTCAGCGGCGGCACTATCAGCCTTAAAGGCTATTGCTAAAAAGTGTGTTGTTTTGGCCGGTGACGCAGACCAGTCGATTTACCAGCCCTTCTTTTCGTTCCGACGCGCGGGTATCGACATAGCAGGCCGCACCAGGGTACTCAGAATAAACTTCCGCAATACCGTACAGGTTCACGAGTTCGCTGAGCGTTTCAGAAAAAAGTCTCAGGGCTTTGACACAGAATCCTCTCCTGAGGCTTTTCGGGAAGGACCAGAACCAGAAGTGTTTCAAGGAGAGTCTCCCGCCGAAATACAGGCACTCCTGGCCCAGCGCGTCGATCTTTTTGTCCAAAGACTTGGTTATGATCCAGAAAATATCGCCATCGTCGCTACGACCACGGGCGACCTCGACAGTCTTGCCCAGCTTTTGAACAAGAAAGGGTATGCAACGGCCAATGTGAAAGATAAGGACTTCGATTTTAGCCAACGAGGCTCGTTGCGTTTGTCGACGATGCACTCGGTCAAAGGGCTCGATTTTCCTGTTGTTCTGGTGTACCTCACTCGTCTGTTTGGTTCCGACACCTTAGACCAATCGGTGGTCGAGAAACATTTACGCAATGTTATCTATGTGGCTGTTACAAGGGCGATGGAGCACTGCAACATCTTTGTCAAAAAAGGTTCAACCAACCAGCTAGTTGTTGACCTCATTGAGGCGTTAACACCGTCAGCGTCGTTGTGAGAGGGGTTGATGCTGCTTCAAGTGATCTCTATCTTGAAGTTTTTGAGACTACATCACGAAAAGTTTGTGACTTAAACATGAAGAGTTTGTGATTCAAAGATGACGCGAAATAGACGTAAATCTTGTGAAACGCTGATCACCGCATTACGATAATGAGAAGCTACAAATTGTTTAGGAGTCAGAATTTGTCCGACATAAGTTTAGAATATGCGATTTTAAAGTCCAAAAGCAGTCAGGATATCGATGTCTGTACAGAAATTCTTTTAGATTCTTACTTGGGTACCTATTTCACATCGGAACAGGCCCATAGTTTATTAAAATCAGCAGCCTCACAAAGCCAATTGACGATAGCCTTGAGTTTCAACGACCCAAAAAAGGTACCCGTTGCTTTTTATGTCGCGGACCCTAAAGGCTGTTTTTCTGTATTCCCTTATTTGCACCTTTTAGCAGTCAAGAGTAGTCTTCGTGGTCAAGGTTTAGGAACTCTTTTGATTAAACATTTTGAAAAGGAAAGCTTAGAAGCCAAAGGTTACCCAGACCGTCCTAAAGTTTTTCTCCTGGTAACACCTCACAACCCTCGCGCCTTAGCGCTGTATGAAAATCTCGGGTACACCCGGGAAGCCACCTTTACTGATATGTTTGGCGAAGGTGATACCGAATACCTGATGATGAAAGATCTCGGCTACAAGCAACATCGCTCAGAGTAAAAAAGTACTGAGCAAAAAAAAAGTCCTTGCATAGCAAGGACTCAATGGAGGTGACGGGAATTGAACCCGCGTCCGAACGGGCGAACGACGAACCTCTACAGGTTTATCCGGGCACTTGGTGCTCATCAGCGCTGGGGCGGTCCGGCCTACCGTCGCCGAAGGAGTTCAGATAAAGTCCCTATGAAACTCTGAACAGAATCATAAGCAAGTGCCGGTTGGTGAGGGGATCCAGGTCCTCGGCACGGCGTACCTCAGATCCCCTTGACCGCGGTTAAGCGGCCAGTGCCATGTCGCGGCTGAAATCAGCCTTGACGGTATTGTTTTTGGCAGTTATACATTTGCTCAGATTTAGGAGATGAACGCTCCACCTGCAGTCCGGCGCCCGACATCCGTCCGTCGAAACCGGTGCACCCCCAAAAACATTGACAGTATATCAGGCTTTCTTTAAAAAATCAAGGAAATACCAAAATTCATCGAAATGCCCAAGACTCGCGCCCACTTTTTGACAAACTTATCTTTGGGATTAAGGGATTTTGCTTTTTGCCAGGATTGTCTGGCTGCTAAGCCTTCACCGTGGTTGTGATAAAGTTCGGCCAAAAACCCATACAGCGTCGCTTGTGTCCGAGAGTGCAGGGGCAAGGCCAGGGCTTCATGAATGGTAGCTGCCAAATCCGCAGGACTCAACTGCCAGGTAATTCGTAAAGTTAAGAGGTTTAAAAGGTGTTCCTCTACCTCGACAAAAAAATGCCGAAAGAAGGGTCGTTCTTTTTCCAGTTCGCCAATGCGCAAAAACAGCCGGCAGGCCTGAACAAAGTCTGCTTGCCGTTCATATTCCAACGCCAGCATAAAGGCGCAGTCCATAAAGTCTTCGCGGCCTAAAAGACGTTCTAAGGCAAAGGTTCGTTCTTTGGTCATGCGGGCGTAAAGCTCAACCGCTTCGGGGCTACGTTCACGTAAAACATCGTAAAAAATCAGCTTGGCCCGACTTTCGTCATCATCGCGTTGGGACAGCCAATCTCGGTAGTTGAACTCTTCACGGCGTGGTGTGGGGGGCGGAACATAAGTCTTTTGTCGTTCTGGGTCTGTTAAAAGCTCGTACGCCTCAATCAGTTTGTGAACTTCACTCAGGCGGTCGGCAGAAACTTCACCCCGCGTGTCGGGGTGAAGGGCTTTGATCTTTTTGCGAAAAGCGGCCTTGATCGTTTTGAGATCAGAATCGGAAGGGATCTCCAGAACGACGTAGGGATTCACCGTTTTAGCTCCCTATCACGTTCCCGCTTCCAATCGCGTTCTTTGATAGCTTCACGCTTGTCAAACTCTTTTTTACCTTTGACTACGCCCACTTCCACCTTAATTAAACCCTTTTTGAGGTAAAATTTAAGGGGCACCAGGGTAAAGCCCTTTTCGTCGACCTTGCGCTGAAGCTTGCGTATTTCTTCTTTATGCGCCAAAAGACGCTTTTTTCGCTCGGGATCGTGATTGTCGTCGGCCGCTTGTTTGTACGGATTGATGGTAACATTTCTGAGCCAAAGTTGGCCCTGGCTGAGTTCTACCCAGGCGTCTTGAAAGCTAAAATGTGCCGCTTTGACAGATTTTACCTCGGTTCCCAACAGGCTCAGGCCACACTCCAGAGATTCTTCAACAAAATAGTCGTGTCGGGCCCGGCGGTTGTCCGCCAAAACCTTGATAGGTTCACTCATGGAACCGAAACTAGGGCTACCCGAAAGCCCGTTTGGTCATTGCAGGTATCAGGCGCTAAAACGCCTCGTTCCCATACCTGAATTTTTCCAGCATTAAGGTTACAGCCCCCTTTCACGGTTCTGAACCAGGCTAAGTCGTCGGGAGGATTGCCATTGTTCACCAGTTGATCTGCCGGAGCCCAAGAAGAAGCCGTCCACTCCCAAACGCTGTCTTGCATATTAAACAGGCCCAAAGAATTGGCCATATTCGGTTTGTAAATGGGGTTAGCATCTGGTTGAGCACCGCGTGCCGCCCATTCCCATTGTACTTCGGAGGGAAGAACCGCTTGTTTTTTGGGGGGGAGAACCTGTGAAGAGTTCAGCCAGGCTGTATAAGCCTGAGCGGCAAACCACGAAACCTCCGAAACAGGGGCCGAAGGTTGCGACGGTGTGTCGCCTTTCCAGCTGTTCAGGTACTGATTGTCAACTTTATGTGCGGCAACGAGCAGGGATCGATGGGAGGGAGCCCATTCTGGATTTGCGGCCGTGAACCGGGCAAACTGAGCTTGGGTAACTTCGTGACTCGCCAACCAAAAGCCCGGTACCGTCCTGAGTTCTGGTAACCCGTAGGGTTGGTCAGTTGGCAAGCTCTGTTGGGGGCGTTCATAACCCCAGCGGTAGGTTCCCGAAGGAACAGGCTTGAAGATAAAACCCGCCGCTTGAAGCGAAGAACCGGGCAAAACTTCTTTTTGCTCGGGAATATTGAGCGAGGTTTGCCAAGAGCTAAGCGTTTGTGCCAAGTACGGTTCAGGGGAAGCAACCTCAGAATTGCGAACCTCTTTAGCTTGGTTAGCCAAAACCCAAAAGGCCAGGCGGCCATGGTCAAAGCTATCACTGCCCAAGGCCGTGGCCCACAGTTTTACTTGCGTCTCTAAACCTGCTGGAGGTTGCGAGGTCCAAAGGCCGCAAGCTTTACCGTAGTTGGCATACACTTGGGGGTCAGCGACAAACCGGCGTTCCTGAAACAGCTCTTGACGGATGGCCTGGTCAGAAACTCCTGCGGCTCGGGCATCCTCAACAAAGTTGGTAAACAACGGAGGAAAGTTATACACCGACGAAAATGGCGCTGCGGCTACCCACTCAGCCAAGTTTTGTCGAAAGAGTTCCAAAACCGCTTGGGGACTTACGGCCGCCAGTTTGAGGTTAATCTTGTCGGTTCGGGGCAGAAGCAAGCTCAAAAAGAGCTGTCCTTTGCTAGAGTATGGCTGCGAGGACGGCTGAAACCCAGGCTTTTTGACGGTGAGTTCCCCTGAACCTTGGGGAAAAAATGTCGTGATCGGCGTGGCTCCATACAGTTTACCCTGCCAAAAAACAGCGGCACCCGAGGGGGTAGAGGTAATGATCACTTTGGTGCCGGGTGAAGCCATCCCCGGCCAAACGCCAATGGCAAAAATTAGTGCCAAAAGGATAACACCCAGGAGCATCGACAGCCAAAGGCGTGGCGACATCCCCAGGAAAGGCTTGAGCGTTACGGTAATATCCTCTTCCCGAGGGGTTTCTGGTGTGGTGGACTGCATGGAATGGCATTATAGAAATGACATTTTGTCTTGTCAATGAAAGGAAAAACATGGTACCCTCGCGCCGATGAGCACACAGCAAGAATCCAAAAAAGATTTTTTTGATAAGCTGGTCATTGTCACCGAGTCGGTGCTGACCTGGAGGGCTCGCCGGCGGTTTCGGCGCCGTGAACGCCAAAAAAAGAAATCCTGGCTTGTTGATTGGATCGAAGCCTTTGTCTGGGCGGCCTGTGTCGTCCTGATTATCAATCAATACTTCTTTCAGGCGTACGAGATTCCTTCAGGTTCTATGGAGCGCACTCTCTTAGTGCACGATCGTATTTTTGTCAATAAATTTATCTTTGGTCCGGAATTGCTCCCAGGTTTAGGAAAACTCCCCGGCTTGGCTAGTCCCCAGCGCGGCGACATTATCATTTTTGAAAACCCTGCGTACATTTCACCGGTTTCTGCATGGGGACCTGCCTGGGTCACCGCGTATGATGTAGCACAACGCCTCCTTTACATGATGACACTCTCACTGGTCGACATTGACCGCAATCCTGATGGCAAGCCCAAAGCTCACTTTTTGGTCAAACGAGCCGTAGGCTACGGCGGTGATGTTGTCCGATTTATTGACGGAAATGCTGAATTTCGTCCCGAAGGTCTTTCAGGGTGGATGCCTGAACACGAACTAAAAAAATTGACCGGTTTGGTTTATGGTAACCACCGCGTCCCCCAAAACCTCCAGAACGAGTATTACCAAGCCCTTCCGGGTTACGCCTTGGCTCTAGCGCATCAAGATCTTGGGTTGCCGATGACCGATGCTGACAAGGCCGCCGTCAAGAACTTTAACGGGGTCATGCAAACAGCGGAGTCAAGCCGTCAAGACTTCATTTATGATCCGTTTGCCCTTGACCGTTTAAAGACCAAAATTGAGTTGGCTTATTACCCCAATATTCCTCAAGTGGCCTCTGACTGGCAAAAGGATGAAAACGGTACCTATATTCCCAAGGGGTATTTGCTTCCATTGGGTGATAACCGTGATAATTCTAAGGATGGGCGGTACTTTGGCCCCGTTCGTGCCAACAAGGTTCTCGGCGAAGCCGCTTTCCGCTACTGGCCGCTGTACCGCTTTGGGGAGATCCGTTGATGGCCAACCGTTCTACTTTTAGCCGCTACCGTTCGTATACCACCCAAAAGCGCAACCGAAAAAGAATCCTCCACATCATTCTTACAATTTTTTTGGTGTACTACGGGTATCTTCTTGTCAACGCGGAGTTTCTGCGTACGGTGTTATGGCAGTCGACCACGATGGAACCCACCCTCAAGAGTGGCGATGCCGTCTTGGTTACCCCTCTGCCCTTAGGGACGAACAATCTGCCCTTTTTACCGTTTGGACTGCCCGGATGGCGGGGGCCTGAGCGGGGCGAACTAGTCTTAGTGGTGCCTGCTTATCACACCCCGGCCTCTCCTTGGTTGTCTGCCGCCGACGAGCTCATTCGTTTTGTCACGTTTAACCAGGTATCGCTTGAGAAAAACCTGAGTAAACCGTGGGATCAAGCCTACACCCTGCGTCGCGTGATCGCCCTTCCGGGTGATACGGTTCGCTTGGACAACTTTACTGCTTCGGTCAAACCGGCAGGAAAACCATATTTTTTAAGCGAGTACGAACTCTCAAAGAAAATCTACAGTTTAAAAGATAGCTCTCTGCCCGATTCTTGGCGGCCCAGCTTTCCTTTGTCGGGAACTCAGACAGAAATTACTCTAGGCCGTGACGAGTACTTCGTGCTGGCCGACAACCGGTCGCAGGCCTCGGATTCACGAACCTGGGGTGTTGTCAAACGCGATGCCATCAAAGGAATTGCTCTGTTAAAGTATTGGCCTCTGAGTGATTTTGGGGGACTCTAGTCCTAACGACGGCTCAGACGAGGCTATCAACGGCGCCGGTCTTTATATCCACGTTCCGTTTTGCCGTTCCAAGTGTGCCTACTGTGCCTTTCCTTCGACCACGCTATTTCCTCTCGAACGGCGGCAAGCTTGGCAAGCGGCCGTGCTATCGGAACTTGCGAAAGAACTGACTCAAGATAAAACGGGGTGCTGGCCGTTATTTACGACGCTGTACGTAGGGGGAGGTACCCCCTCTCTTCTCTTGCCTGATGAGCTGTCCAACTTGCTTTTGGCGGTTAAACCCGTTTTGCATCCTCAAGCGGAAATTACTCTCGAAGCCAATCCTGAATCGCTTTCTGAATCGTGGCTTAAGGTGGCGCAAGACCACGGAGTCACACGGCTTTCGTTGGGAATTCAAAGCTTTGATGCCCAAGTTCGCCAAGCGGTGGGGCGCCTTTCAAGCCAAAGGGACCTTGAACGAGCCAGAAACCTCCTAGAAAACGTTTGGCATGGGCAGTTTAGTCTGGACTTGATTCTGGGGCTTCCCTTTCAAACCCCAGAACGCCAACTTAAGGATGCTCAAATTGCGTTGAGCTGGCAGGCTCATCACCTTTCAGCGTACCCGTTGTCTTGGGAAAAAGGAACATTGCTGACGAAAAAGTTTCGCGAAAGTGAAGCGCAAGACCTGGCCTGGGATGAAATACGCACCCTGTGGCAAGAAAACGGCTACGATTGGTACGAAGTAGCCAATTTTGCTCGCCAGGGGGCCCAGTGCCAACACAATCGTGGCTATTGGGAGCAGAGACCCTACCTGGGGTTGGGGAGTGGGGCGGTTACAACCTATCCGGTTCAACACTCGGCCACTGGTGAGGTATTTTGGCGCCGACGAACCTTTGGTACCGACCCGACGTTGTTTAGTACTCAGCAAGAAATCGAAATACTTACACCCCGAGATTGCCGTAAAGAAGCGTTGCTTTTAGGGTTGCGCTTGTCGACGGGGTTGTCACGAGCACAATGGGAACGATGCAGTGCTCTCCCCTGGGAACAAGTCCTTTCGGACACCCTGCAACGGTTTGCGTCTTGGTTTCAGGATACCTATCACACTCTTACCTTAAAGCCGGAGGTTCGTTGCTGGCAGGATGAGCTTCTTCGTCAGGCCTTTGCGGAGCTCGACGTTGATGAGTCCCGACGTTGACGATAAGGGACAAGTTTGGTAGAACGGTAAGAACCCACAGAGAATAGGGAGAAGTCATGTCCGGTCATAGCAAATGGGCCACCATTAAACGAAAGAAAGAAGCCCTCGACTCCAAACGGGGTCAGATTTTTACCAAGATTATCAAGGAGCTCATGGTTGCGGCCCGTATGGGCGGTTCCAACCCCGAGGGCAATGCCCGGCTCAAGATGGTGGTGATGAAGGCCAAAGCGGCCAACATGCCCAAGGATAACATTGACCGCGCCATCAAAAAGGGCGCCGGAGAAATGGAAGGCCAGGAATTTGTCGAACTTAACTATGAAGCGTATGCTCCCGGCGGCGTGGCTGTTCTTATAGAAACACTCACTGACAACAAGAACCGCACCGCGGCTGATGTGCGCATGATCCTCAATAAGGCAAATGGCAGTCTAGCCACCGCAGGTGCTGTGACCCGCTTGTTTGAGCGAAAAGGCTCGATCGTTTTTGACGGTGAAAAATTTACCGAAGACCAAATCATGGAACTGGCGCTCGACGCTGGTGCCGAGGATGTTGTTTCTTCGGGGGGCTCCATTGAAGTTTTAACAGCCCCCGAAGACTTTGCAAAAGTCCTAGAAACCTTTCAGACCAAGGGACTTCAGACTGAAATGGCCGAGGTAAGTTTAATTCCCATGAGCCGGGTTGCCATCGACAAAGAAGCGGCCGAAAAGGTTATGGGTATGATTGATCGTCTCGAAGAAAACGACGACGTTCAGCATGTTTATCACAACCTCGACACCAGCATTCTCGACGACGCCGAAGAATGATAGTTTTGGGAGTCGATCCCGGTCTGGCCTCCTTGGGGTGGGGTGTGGTCAGAAGTGAACGGGGCCGACTTTCCCATGTGGCACATGGCGTGCTTACCACCAAAGCGGGTACGCCAGCCGAAGAGCGGCTTAAGTATCTTTATGATGAGATACAAGACTTGGTAGGCTTGTATTCCCCTGAACAGGCCGCTATAGAAAAGCTCTACTTTATGAAGAATGTTTCCAGTGCCCTGCCGGTTGCCGAAGTAAGGGGGGTGCTGTTGCTGGCCTTTGCCCAGGCTCAGCTGGTGGTAGGGCAGTATGATCCTACCCAAATTAAGTCGGCCGTTGTCGGAGTCGGAAAAGCAGAAAAGCATCAGGTGCAGGAAATGATTAAGTTTTTGCTAGCCCTCCCTGAGATTCCTCGTCCTGACCATGCGGCAGATGCCTTGGCTGTCGCGGTATGCCATCTTCATCGGAGCTCGTTATGTGGAATAGCTTGACGGGTGAGCTGACCCGAAAAAATCTTGATTCAATCTTTTTGTTGGTCGGTGACATGGAATGGGATATTGCGGTTCCCCGGTCCACCCTCGAAGCGTTGCCCCCCGTGGGGAACCGGGCCAAAGTCTACACCTGGTTGCAACATACCGAAGATACGATGAAGCTTTTTGGGTTTGCTCAAGTCCAAGAACGTGCCCTGTTCCTGGATTTGCTCAAAGTCTCGGGAGTGGGACCCAAACTTGCTCTTAAATGCCTTTCGGGGTTAGCGCCTCAGCAGTTTGCGGCCGCGCTTGAAGCCGGAGACGCTACCCTGTTGTCCAAGGTTCCTGGGGTTGGTCTCAAAACCGCCCAAAAAATGATTTTAGCCCTTAAAGGCAAGCTGTTATTAGACGAATCGCCGGTAAGCGGGGGGCCAGATGCTGAGTTGATCTCATCTTTGGCAGAAATGGGCTTTGAGCGCAAAGCTGTTGAACGCGTTGTAACGGCGGTTAGCGCCGAGCCTGAATTTGTTGACTTACCGCCAGCCGAACGGGAACGGAGGCTGTTTCAGCGAGCTTTGCTAAAATTATCGGCGGATAACTAATGGAGACATCTCTGGACCCCCAGGCCGAAGGTGGCGAAGAACAACGCGAAATCCTCTTGCGCCCGCAATTACTTAAAGATTTTCAGGGACAAGAGAATCTTAAAGAAAACCTATCGGTGTTTTTGCGCGCGGCGCGTGAAAGGCAAGAAGCTCTGGATCACGTGTTTGTCTCGGGACCGCCGGGGTTAGGAAAAACAACCCTTGCAGGAATCTTAGCCAACGAATTAGGAGTGGATTTTAAAGTAACCGCCGCACCCGCTCTGGACAAACCCAAGGATATCGCTGGCATTTTAACAACCTTAACCGAACGTAGTGTTTTCTTTATCGACGAAATTCACCGGTTAAAGCCGGCGATTGAAGAAATGCTGTATATTGCGATGGAGGACGGTGAGCTAGATTGGGTGATTGGCCAAGGCCCCAGTGCTCGTACCGTGCGGATCCCTTTACCGCCGTTTACCCTAGTGGGTGCCACTACAAAACCAGGACGCGTTTCCAGTCCGCTGTTTTCTCGTTTTGGAATCCATCTCCGGATCGATTTTTATTCCGACGCTGAACTGATCGAGATTCTCCTCAGGTCGGCCACGATTCTCGGTATTGGTTTAGAACCAGAAGCGGCAAGTTTGTTGGCCCAATCGAGCCGGGGAACCCCGCGGGTAGCCAACCGCCTTTTACGTCGTATGCGGGATTTTGCTCAGGTGGCGGGCAAGGACTTAGTGACGGTTTCTGTCGTAGAAGCGGCCCTCAAAAGGCTTGAGATTGACCGTTTTGGCTTAGAAAGGCAGGACCGGGCGATTCTGGAATCGATCATTCGTAATTATGACGGTGGGCCTGTGGGAGCCGAGACGCTCGCCATCAGTGTGGGCGAGGGCATCGACGGACTTGAAGATTTTTATGAACCCTATTTGATACAACGGGGATTTTTAATGCGAACCCCTCGGGGCCGTATGGCGACGGGCTTGGCCTACCGCCACTTGGGCCTCGAAGCCCAATGGAAGGAAAAGCCCAGTGAAGACCAAGGAATTCTCTTTTGAACTCCCTACGGAGCTGATTGCACAAGCCCCACCAGAGATTCGGGGGGCTAGTCGCCTAATGATTCTTGATCCGGCTCTTCACAACCGTGAGCACGCAAGATTTCAAGATTTCGTCGAGAAGGTCGACCCAAACGCCCTGTTGGTGTTTAACGATTCTCGGGTTCGTAAAGCCCGTGTTTTTGGCACCACGACGACAGGTGGCAAGCTGGAAGTGGTCTTTTTGCGCCGTTGGGACTCTCACCGGTGGGAGTGTTTGCTGAATAAGTCGAAGCGGCTCAAAGAAGGCCAGGTGATTCATTTTCCCGAGGGCAGAGACGGAGTGATCGCTTCTTCCTCAGGGAATGTACGAACAATAACCTTTGTGCAGGGAGTCGAGGAGGCCTGGTTGGATAACTATGGTCATATTCCCCTGCCGCCCTATATCCGCCGTCCCGATAACGACGCTGATGCGGAACGCTATCAGACTGTTTACGCCAAAGAGGTGGGTTCGGCCGCCGCCCCGACCGCCGGCCTGCATTTTACCCAAGCCGCCTTGGAACGACTCAAGCAAAGAGGAGTTGAAACCGCCACGGTCACTCTCCATGTCGGGTTGGGAACCTTCTTGCCAGTGAGGGCAGAAGATATTCGCGACCACGAGATGCACCGTGAGTTTTACCGAATTGAACCCGAAACTGCTGACCGCCTCAACGCCGCAAAACGGGCGGGACGCCCCATCGTGGCGGTGGGAACCACAAGCTTACGAACTTTAGAGGCCGCCTGGTCGGGAACGGAATTTCGCGCTGGGGAAGACAGCACGAATATTTTTATTTACCCAGGGTACAGCTTTGGGGCGGTCGACCAATTGTTTACAAACTTTCATACTCCCGAATCAACACTTCTGATGTTGGTAGCCGCTTTTGGCGGGTGGGAATTTATTCGTGAAAGCTACGAAGAAGCCGTCAAGGAACGCTATCGGTTTTTCAGCTATGGTGATGCAATGTGGTTAAAATCGCGAACAGCACCGTAGCCACGAAGCGTCCACTCCGGGTCACGATACTTTTTTAAGCTTTCCTCGAAGAGGCTTTGTTCCGTCGGACCGGGTTCCCAAACCTCGGCATCAACCCCCATGTGGCTACAGAATTGTTTAGCCAGCTCATCGGCGAGTTCACGCGGTGTTCCCTGCCAACCCTGCTGAAAAAGGTCGGTAACATGATCGGGGGACGGGCAGTCCTCGGGACGAAAAAGTTGGCGTAATGTATCCCAATTCAGGTCCAGGGGCAAAGATCCATGTTGAAAGATGGCTTTTCCTTGGCGGCGCTGTGCGTTACCGCCCAGCTTTTTGCCCCCAACAAGGATGTCGTACTCTTCTGTCCCCGCAAAGCAGGCGGCCGTGACTTCACCCCAACGGCCTTGGGGATCGGTATCGCGGGCAAAGCCGGCCGACCAACCCCAAGATTGCCAGGTCTTTAAGATGAATCCACAAAGTAATTCAAACGACGCTTTTACCCCGGAAACGGCCAGGTGTTCTTGATGACACGCCAGCGAATAGGTTAATTCCCGGTCATGCCAAATTGCACCCCCACCGGTGGTTCGCCGAACGACTGGCACCGAGGGCCGGTTGGGTTTAAGACCTGCCTCGGGGTTTTGAAACCGACCTAACGACAAGGTCGAGGGCTCCCAGGTATAAAATCGCAGGACAGGAGTTCCCTCGGGCCGAGAGGCCTCTGATAGAAACAAAGCTTCGTCCCAGGCCATGGCTTCGTCACCTAAGCAGGGTGGTGCCATCCACACACGCCATTTCATGAGGCGCCGCCTTCTCCTTCAGTCCAAGTCTGGTAGGATGAACTGTCGAGTAAACTTTCCCAAGCGGTACGATCGGCATCAACGAGGACAAAGATCCATCCTTCATTCTCAGGGTCTTTGTTCAGAATTTCTGGCGAGGCTTTTAACAATTCATTGACTAAAACGACGGTTCCTGCCACCGGAGTTTCAAAATCAGCCGCCGCTTTGACCGCCTCGACAGTAAATGAGGGAGCCCCTGGTGAAAGCTTTTGACCGGGAATGGGTGCCGCCACAAAGGTGACCTCGCCTAAAGCTTCGACCGCCGCGCGCGACAGCCCCACCACGAGCCTATCCCGGTCCCAAGCGGCCCATTCGCCATTCTTGGTGTAGCGTTTCTCTGTCATAGTTTCTCCTGACCGGTGGCCCGGTTTTCAAGGAAAGTTAAGTAGTCAGCGGCTTTGTAGGAACTGCGAACCAAGGGGCCAGCCGCTACAAAGGCAAAACCTTTTTTATAGGCGGTATTTTTTAGCTGGGTAAACTCTTGCGGGGTGTAAAATCGCTGAACGGGGAGGTGTGCTTTGGTCGGCTGAAGATACTGCCCCAGGGTCAGTACATCCACACCAACGCGGCGCAAGTCGACCATAGCTTCTTCAAGCTCTTCAAAGGTTTCTCCAAGACCGACCATAAGGCTGGTCTTGGTACGCATGCCCTGTGCTTTGTAAAACTCGAGACAACTCAAGGTGAGTTCGTAACCAGCCCGGATATCCCGTACCGGGTGGGTCAGTCGCCGGACGGTTTCAAGATTTTGAGCCACTACGAAGGGGGCGCTGTCTACCAAAATGTTCATACGGCTAGGGTCACCAGCAAAATCGGGGACTAGGGCTTCGACCTTTGTTTGGGGGTGATCTTGACGGATGCGACGAATAATGGCGGCAAAGTGTCCGGCTCCATGGTCGGGAAGGTCATCGCGGTCCACGCTAGTCAGCACCAAATAGTTCAAGTTCATCATTTTGACCATCAAGGATGCGTTTTCGACTTCGTTCGGATCGACGATGCCCCGAGGGTGGCCTGTTTTGACGTTACAAAAACGACAGCCTCGAGTGCAGGTGTCGCCGAGAACCATCAAGGTTGCCGTACGAGAGCCCCAGCATTCATTGAGGTTGGGGCAAGCTGCTTCCTCACAGACGGTATGAAGTCCTTTTTCCCGCAGGCTTAAACGCAGTTCACGGTATTCATCGGCGCGTCTGTGGGTGATTTTTAACCAGTCGGGTTTGGCCAGCCGGGGGTTGGCTTGAGGATCGCTCATCATACTCCTTTGGATTTTAGCCCGAGGCATTATCCATAAAACGCTTCACCATGAAGCCGCGAGGGCGAAATGCCCTGATGCTTGAGGTACTCTGTGGTTTGCCGAATCATGGAGCCGTTACCACAAAGATAATACTCAAGATCTGCTTCCAGGGGAAGTTGGTCGAGGTGTTCAGTCAGGCGGCCGCTGGGTTGATGAGGCGGGTTTGCCCCGGTGTCTGGGCGCGAAAACCACAGCCGCAAACCCTTGCCCTCTTGTAAACGAAGCTCCTCTTGCAAAGCCGCTTCTTGCGGAGAACGAACCCCGTACCAGAGTTCTCGGGGAACGCAGGGGCGTGAGGCCCTTAACAGCGAAACAAAGGGGGCAATGCCGGTTCCCGTAGCAATCCAGACTTCTTGAGGGCCTCCTTGGGGCTTAAAGAGGGTAAAAGGAGTACCAACACCTACCTCATCACCGGGTTTTCGTTGGGCAAGCCAAGCGGTAAAACCGTTTTCAAGACGGCGAAACAAGAAGCTAAGCTGTTCTTGGTCGGGGTGCGACGAAAAGCTGTAGGGACGAGACGTAATTCCGTCGGTATGAATCAGTAGCGCACAGTCGCCAGCTTGATACAACAGACCGTCTCGTCCGACAAAGAGTTCAAAAACATTGGCAGAGCGAGGAACCAGGCCCAGAACACGCGACACGGCGGCAGTCAGTCCCCCCGTTTTCCGGTCACTTTAATGATGTGAAACCCAAACGAGGTGGCGACCACATCGCTAAGACTGCCTACGCCCAGCTTTTTAACAGCACTTTCGAATGGGGGAACCATTTTACCGGGGCCAAACCAGCCCAGGTCTCCTCCTTGTGCTTTTGAGGGGCAGGTCGAGAACTCCCGGGCCAAACCTTCAAAGGATGCCCCTTGTTTGACTCTTTTAAGCAGTTCCATCGCCAAAGCCCGATCTTTGACCAGAATATGGCTCGCCTTCCATTCCATTAGGACGCTCCTTGAATACAGGTGACCGGAATTTGTAAAAACTCAGGACCCTCATAATTTTCCCAACTCCCAATGTCTTGAGAAAACCGGGCAGCCGTCAACAGCTGACCGAGATCGCCTCGAAGAGGAACCCCGAAAACGGGTTGAATTTGATGGTTTTCATACCACAGAGCTTCTTCGGCCACTGCTGACCATCGTCCGGTTGATTCCTCGACTTCAAAAGTGCGCCACTTAAGAATTTCGAGAGCTGGCTGAAGGGTAAGGTCTTGACGAGTCAAAGTACCCGGCGCCAAAGAAAAGTTGCCGTTTAAGCCCGTTAAAGGGAGACCAAGGTAGTGAGCGGTTTCTTGACTTGTCATAAAAGAACGGACAAGGCCTTCTTCGACGAGAGTGCGCCTTGAAAAAATAAGCCCTTGGTCATCAAAAAAGTTTGTGTAAGGAGAATTATACAGCTGAGGTAGGGCTTGTAAGGTAATGGTATCGCCCTGAGCAAGGACCCCCAATAGGGGTTGGCCCAGCTTTTCACGGGAGAGGCCCGCATAGAGGCTGAGTCCGGAAAGTCGACGTACTAGGAGGCCTACCAGCTCGCCGACCAATTGGCCGCGCAGATAAACCGCTTCGGGGCGTTTGTTTGACCACGGCTTGGCAGACATAAATTGCAAGGCACGACGCCCTAGTTCTCGAACCAAGGCACTCAGAACATCGGGAACAAATTCACTAAAGCGAAATTCGGTAGTCACCGGGTGTGTCTCTGGCGATGAACGAGGCAATAGCATCAGGTCCACGGTGGCATGCCAGGTTAGATCGACTAACTCGCGACCCAAAGAATCCTGGTACAGACGCTCTTCTTTCTCGAGGCGAAGAAATTCACTTTGCAGAAAAAAATCCTCTTTTTCGCAGGCTCGCACGAGAATTTCTTGAAGGGGGGCTATCCATTCCCCTAAATCCTGTTTTGAAAATGAGGATACAGAATTTTGTGTCGCGGTGGGCTGGGCGATCTCAAGGGGAAACCAAGGGATGATTTCTTCGTCAAAGATCTTTTGTTCGGGTTCGTCACCCAGACGTTCCCAGGTTTGGTGGGCATAACTTTTGCGCCCTTCGTAATGCGTTTCACGATAGGAATGGGTCGTACTTTGGCTTTCAAAAAACCGGTTTTGCCGGGACGTGGAATCTTGTCCCGGCTCCGCAGGGAATTGCGCTGTGCAAATTTCTGAACGGCGGGTAAGACGTTTCCAATGATCATCCGACATGCATGTTCCTCCCAGTCAGAAGGTATGATAATACTTCTTGCTCAGTCCTTCCAGTCACTTTTCGGTTTTACCAAAATTGTAGATTATTAAGGCATGAAAACCCCCTTGCCGTATGTAACGGTCAGTTATGCGCAGAGCCTCGATGGCCGAATCGCGACTAAAAGCGGTGATAGCCGTGGACTAGGTAGCCCTGAAAGTTTGGTTTTAGCACATCAACTACGCCGGGATCACCAGGCGATTTTGGTTGGTATTGGCACCGTTTTGACGGACGACCCCCAGTTGACGTGCCGATTGGTTCAGGGGCGCAACCCTATCCGGGTCATTCTTGATACGGAACTGCGCTTGCCCTTGGAGTCAAAGTTAGCCACAACCGTATCCCAAGCTCCCGTGTGGTTGCTCTACCGGGGGAATGGCGCCCGTAAGGGGGAACTTGAAGCGGCTGGGTGTCGGTGCTTGAAGGTCAACGACTATCCTGGTGCCGGCAAAGGCCTGCCTGCCGTGTTGGGTACATTAGCGAACCAGGGAGTCAGTTCTGTTTTTGTCGAAGGCGGTGCACAAGTGATTACATCGTTTTTGGGATCGGGGTTGGTAGATCGTTTGATCACGGTCACGGTCCCCGTGGTACTGGGAAAGGGAATCGAAGCTGTTGGCGACTTAGGGGTGGTGAACTTGACTCAGGCCCTGCGTCCCCTCAGCTGGAAACGCTGGGAACTAGGGCCCGACCAGGTGACCGAACTACGTTTTACCCCTCGTCAGGCGCCCGAAGAGATTTTGGGCGGATCTTGAATTCGAGTGCCTAGGAATCCAAACAAACTGCCGGCTATACCACCAAGGATATGGGCGAAGTGCGAAATATTATCGTTCTTAAAAATCTCAATAATCTCTTTGCCTAAAAAGAAGACCAAGATTAAAGGGAGGGTAAGGGGAATTTCACCGGTGCGAATGTTGGTAAATGACACCAGCAAGATCATCATAAAGACAATTCCCGAGGCACCCATCAGTGAAGTGGTAAAAAATAAAACGTTGATGATGCCGGTTACGAGTGCGGTTACTAACGCCATGAGAACAACAGTAGGGGTTTGGTACTTTTCTTCGAGAACGGGGCCTAGCAAAAGCAGAAATGAAAAGTTACCTAAAAAGTGATTCCAGTCTTGGTGACCCAACACATGGCCAATGAGCCTCCAGTATGAAAGTGGATCGCTCCACGAGAAACTGCCCTGACCGCCTACCATAAAGAATTTCTGGGTAATACCGGGCATCACATATTGGTCGAGAAGAAGAATGACCACGGCGACCAGCGAAAAAGTTAGGGTAAAGGGGGCATTGTACCTAATGCGCATGCGTTTCCTCCGTCTGTAGCGTAATGTCTGCCCTGAGCCTGGTCAAGTTAAAAGGCCTCAAGGCCTGGGGCAAGGCGTGTTTACCAGTTAGGTATTTCCCTGTTAGATTGACACAGGAGGGTTTATGCTGGTGCAAGCTATTGTCTACGGACTGGTTTTTTGGCTTACGGTGTTAACGTCTTTGCTAGCATTAATTCCGTATCATCTGCTTAAGCTGATGGGCCGAAAGCGGGAAGCCTGGTTTTACCTAGGTCGGCTTGGCCGATACTATGCTCGTTTTATCTTAGAGCGTTTAGCAGGTTGCCGCCTTCAGGTGGAGGGGCTTGAGCATATTCCCCGGGGTAAGCCGTACTGTTTTGTGGGCAACCATCAGGCTTACGCTGATATTTTGTTAATAATGGCCACCGTACCCGAACCGGCGGGGTATATTGCTAAACGTTCGTTAAAATACGCGCCGGTGATACGAACGTGGATGAAAGAGCTTGGCTGTTACTTTTTAAAACGCGAAAGTTTGAAAGACGGATTGAAAGGAATTCTCTACGGTGCCGATCGTGTCAAAAAAGGCTTCCCCATGGTTATCTTCCCCGAGGGGACCCGCAGTCGTGGTCCTCAAATGGCTGAGTTCCGCAAAGGCGGACTCAAATTGGCTACTAAAGCCAAAGCGATGGCGGTGCCTGTGTCGATTCAAGGCAGTTACCGGGTGCTGGAACAAACGGGCCGGGTACGCCCCAGCTGGATGGGTATACGCTTTCACCCACCGATTAATACGGTGGGTTTGACATCTTCTCAAGAAGAATCTCTGACTCAAGACATTTGGCAAATCGTTCATGGCGGAGTGCTCGACCTTCAGAAAATCTCACCTCACGGAAAGAACTAGTATGGCCAAAGATACGACTTACGATGAAAGCAAAATCAAAACTCTCAGTTCCCTTGAACATATTCGTCTGCGGTCTGGCATGTACATCGGCCGCCTGGGCGACGGTTCGAACATGGACGACGGCATTTATGTGCTGGTAAAAGAAGTTGTTGATAATGCCATTGATGAATACATCATGGGGTTTGGTAAACGTGTTGACGTATCTGTCGATAAAAACGTGGTGTCCGTTCGTGACTTTGGACGCGGCATTCCGTTGGGCAAAGTCATTGACTGTGT
This sequence comes from Spirochaetales bacterium, assembly GCA_013044245.1. Taxonomy (GTDB): domain Bacteria; phylum Spirochaetota; class Spirochaetia; order JABEVK01; family JABEVK01; genus JABEVK01. Next base: position 30,635 of record JABEVK010000011.1, read on the forward strand.
CTCGATGATCAACACGGGCGCCAAGTACAACGACGATGTGTTTCAGTTCTCGGT
>JABEVK010000012.1 GCA_013044245.1 Spirochaetales bacterium
AGTGTCATCACACCTGGAGGCCATCTTCAAGCTCACAGGTGGCTTCCGCCCCCGCATCGCCAGACGGGGGGTTTGTCGGCGCTCTGTTCCGGGCTTTAGGACTGACCGATGAACAAGGAATGAAGGCGCACCTCCCCCCGTTTCACCTGACTCTCGACTCTTCCGCCTTTTTTACACCCGAGGGCCGCAAGCTGGGGTTAGGCTCTTCAGCCGCCCTAGCTGTGGTCGTAACCGCGGCGGCCAGGCTTTTACAGGGGCAAGAGGTGAGTGTGACCACGGTGATGCCTCAAGCCATTCAGGCCCACCGTATGGCGCAAGGGGGCAAGGGCTCAGGCTACGATGTTGCTACCAGCTGTTGGGGTGGCATTGGGTTATTTACGGGAGGGGATACCCCCCAATGGATGCCGGCAACCTGGCGTCTGCCACCAGCCTGGCTGTTTTCAGGCCCCGAAGCGGTTAAAACTGTTTCGGCCATCGGGCAGTATCAAGCCTGGAAATCATACTTTCCTCAAAAAGCTCACGAGTTTGTTCTCCAATCCAACCAAGCCGTTCAGCGTTTTTTCATGGCAGAGACTTGGCTCGAAAGACGACAACGGTGGGAAGAGTACAAACAGCTTTCTCTTGAGCTAGGCCGCCAACTCGGTGTCAGCGCCGATCTCGCGACGTCCTTGCCCCCCCAATACTTTGTTAAAGCCCTGGGGGCGGGCAACGAAACCGGCCTCATTCTGGCGGAAACAGGCCTCATTCTGGGCGAAAGCCGAGACGAGCTGGGCAAAGCGCCTGGAACCGATCGTACCGGTCTGGCTAACCCCTTGGGCACACGAGCCGTCGCTTGGCAAGTCGCCGAAAAGGGCCTGAGCGTTGACTAACATTGTCAGGACCTCTGCCCATGCCAAGTTGCTGCTCTTTGGTGAGCATGCTGCCGTGTGGGGCTACCCGGCCCTAGGGTTGAGCCTAACCGCTGGGCTTACCCTAGAGTATGAGGCGTTTACCCCCGACAACGAGGTACCAACCAGCCAACCTTGGGAGTTTTGGCCCCCAGAACAATCGGCCCCCTTGCCCAACCTCATCGAGATTTTTCAAAAGCTTCGCACCAACCGGGGGTTAGCGCCGCTCCCTTCTGGTCGAGTGCGCCTGGCCTCAGACATTCCCCCGGGAGGTGGCTGGGGGTCTTCGGCCGCCCTGGCCTCAGCCTTTGCTCGACTTTTTCTTCCTGATGCTCCCTTAGAAGGTCCTGATTCACTCGACGAGGCGGCTCGTGAAGGCGAAAAGCTGTTTCACGGGCGTCCCTCGGGGATTGATACCGCTTTAGCTTTGCGGCAAGGCTGGTGGTACCTCGAACGCATCAACGACCGTTTGACCGCCAAAGCACTCCCCGATCCAAACCCTCCGCTGGTTGCCGGGGCTTTACCTCGGTTAACCACGACGAAAGATCTGGTAAACGGTATCGCCGAACAAAGACAACGCGACCCTTCGGGAACAGCTGCGCGGTTGGCTAGCCTTGGTGAACTGGCGCAACAGGCTCAATTGCTAGTGCGGTCGCCCCGCTTTACGCCTGGGGCCCTGGGGAGACTCATGCAATCCGCCCAAGCCCAACTCACGGAACTGGGGGTGTCGCACCCTGCTTTACAATGCGTCTTTGAAACAGCAAGGCAGAGGGGCAGTCTCGGAGAAAAACTTTCAGGAGCCGGTGGTGGGGGTGCCTTTGTCCTAGTTTTTTCCGACCACGACAGTGCTATAGCCGCCTGCGGGGCCCTTCAAGAAGAGTTCCCCCCCCAATTCTGGGCCGCCCCCCCCCATTTGGTTGTGGCGGCTCCTCACGAACCTTCGTCTGAGATCTCGCATGAAAAGCTTTGATTTGTACCTCGCCCGTCATGGGCAGACCTTCTGGAATCTTGAAAAGCGCCTCCAGGGCCGCAAGAACTCCCCTTTGACGGACTTAGGCCAGCTTCAAGCCCAGGCCCTAGGTCGCCGGTTGAGAAACGTTCCCTTAGACGCCCTCTGGTCGTCGTCCGCGCCACGAGCCCTGCAGACAGCCCACCTTGTCACAGCTCAGCGAGAATTGCCCCTCCCTGTCCAGGGTTTAGACCAATTGCAAGAAATTCACCTCGGTGACTGGGAGGGGCTAACCAAAGACATGGTATGGGATCGTTGGGGTGAAGAGGCCCGCTCGTTTTGGTACCAACCGGAACGCTGGCCGGCCTGGGGTGCTGAAAGCTGGCTTCAAGTTCAGGAGCGTGTGCTCGAGGCCGTTGCGCTTATCGGTCAGACAGCTAGCTCTGCCCTGGCTGTTTCACACGGAATGACTATTCAAGTTTTTTTGTGGAGTTTAAGCGGTGAAGGGACTCAGGCGCTTTACCAGCACCCTGTTGTCCACCAAGCTTCTTTGACACACGTCAGGGTCTACCCTGACCGGGATAGGCGGGAATGGGAAGTTGTCATGCGAGACAACCGTGACCACCTGCAGGGACTACTTTCGTCCCAACAGGTGGTCTAAGCGTCTTTACTTGTGGGTCGGAGCCTTAGCAGGGGGCTCAATATCCAGCAGGCTAACATCAAAAATCAGCGTACTGTTGGGAGGAATCCGGCTTCCCGCACCACGGGCACCATAAGCAAGCTTCGAAGGAATAAAGAAGCGGTACTTACTGCCAACGGGCATGAGCTGAATGCCCTCTGTCCAACCAGGAATCACACCCTTCAAGGGGAACACCGCCGGTTCTTTGCGGTCGATTGAACTATCAAACTTGGTGCCGTCAATTAACTTTCCGACATAGTCAACTTTAACAGTGTCAGTAACCTTGGGCTTAGGACCGGTGCCCTGTTGAAGAACCTCATACTGAAGACCACTGGGGGTGGTAATAACGCCAGGTTTCTTGGCGTTTTCTGCCAAGAACTGGGCTTCTTTGACCTCATTCGCATCGGCGACACGCTTTTGAGCGGCAGCCAAGTAAGCCTGAACGGCTTCGTTGGCTTGCTCAGGAGTTACCTTTGCATGATTTTTGTCCATCACATCTTTCATCCCCTGGATAAAAGAATCATAGTCTACCGAAACAGAGGTCTGCTTCAGATTGGTCCCAATCAAAACGCCAAAGTCATAGCTCGCGTCAGATTTGCTGGGCTCGCCGGGTTTTGCCGGGGTAGCCGGTTTGGCTTGGCAAGAAACCAGCACGAGGGCCGCCGCCACCAATAATGCAAAAATCTTCATACATCTTTCCTTTTTGAGGAGATTTCATCCGTTGCCGAAACAACAAAAGCTTTTGTCAGGCTATCGCTTTTTGAGAAAAATCTCAAGATACGCTAGCTGACAGGAATTCCTTACCAGCTTTAGGGCTTGTCCGCTTTAGGTGCCGCTTCAGGCGCCTTTGCGGCCGGCTTTTCAATGTCTAACAGTTTAATGTCAAAAATAAGGGTGCTGTTCGGCGGAATCTTTCCCCCTGCACCATGATCACCATACGCCAGCTTCGACGGGATATAGAACCGGTACTCACTGCCCACCGGCATCAGCTCAATGGCTTCACTCCAGCCGGGAATTACTTCTGACAAGGGAAAAACAGCCGGTTCCTTGCGGTCAATCGAGCTGTCAAACTTCGTGCCGTCAATCAAGGTCCCGACATAGTCCACTTTTACAGTATCAGTGGCCACGGGTTTTGGACCAGCTCCTTGCTTGATGACCTCGTATTGGAGTCCGCTGGCGGTAGTTTTGACACCTGGTTTTTTGGCGTTATCCGCTAAAAACTGAGACTCTTTGGCGGCGTTGTCATAGGCGGCTTTTTGCTGGGCATAGGCCAAGACCGCTTGCACTTCTTGGTTGGCCTCCTCGGGAGTGACCTTCGCTTGCGCCTTGTCAAAGACATCTTTCATTCCTTGGACAAAAGCGTTGTAGTCAATAGAAACGGAGGCCTGCTTCAGATTGGTGGCGATCAAAACCCCAAAGTCATAGCTGGCTCGTTCGGTCGAAACGGGGGGCTTAGAGGGAGCAGGGGCGGACTGGTCCTGGGCATAGGCGCCAACAGCTACCAGCAGGAGCGCTCCAGCGGACAAGGCGGAAAGTAATTTCATTCCTTATTCCTTTGAAAAAAATTCAAAAACCGTTTTTAAACAGTCTGTTTCCCCCAGCCTACCCCTCTTTTTACAAATCCGCAACCAAAGAAACTCAGATTTTCATGAAAAAAGCCCCCCGAAGGGGGCTTATGAACTTAAATAAAGAACGTACCCCGCGAGCTATCGGCGGCTTCGAGCATCGACGCCACACCACCTTGTTCGACACCGTCAAGCAATTCTTCTAGGCGAATACCCATGACTTCCATACTCATGTTACAGGCAACCATGCGGATACCAGCTTCCTGGGCATTTTTCAGCATAGTCTGCAAGCTATCAATTTTAAGCGCCTTCATGCGGCCTCTCATCATTGACGTCCCCAACCCACCCATATTCAACTTCGAAAGCTTGAGTCCTTTGTAGCTACCGGGGAGCATAAACGAGAACAGGCGTCCCATGAAGTCCTTGGTAACCCGGGGTTTTTTCACCCTCTTGATGAGGTTCAAGCCCCAGAAGGTAAAGAAAATAGTGACCTTTTTGCCCGAACTTGCCGCGCCGTTGGCGATAACCAACGAAGCCAAAGCCCGATCAAAATCATCCGAAAAGAGGACAAGCGTCGTATCATTGCCGCTGGTCAAACCCTGAACCGCTTGAGGTGCCGCCGACGATGCTATTTGTCCTTTTTCAATAACGGCGACAACCCGGCTGCCTTCATTGTTGAGTTCAATCAAGGTGTTGCCAGTCATGCGACACCAGCCCTCGACATCCTTGGCAAAGCCAGGATCGGAGGCAACCTCGCGGATTCGTTCCCCCGGTTGAATGCTGTCCATCGCCTTTTTCAACTGAAAGATGGGACCAGGGCACTGCAAACCCACTGCGTCTAATTCCAGAAGTTTTACAAAGGCAGGCAAACCATGAACGGCTCGTGAAACAGCCGCTTTTTCGGGGTCAGACTGATAAATCGTTCCATCTTTTCCAATAATATCTTTCGAGAACAAGTCTTCGTTGGACTGCTTCATCGTGGCGTGTTCCCACGTTTTAAACCCGCCCGAGAGGTTGTAAACTTCCTTAAATCCGTTTTGGTTCAAAATACGCTCGCCCATGAACGCCCGCAAACCTACCCCGCACATCACAACAATCGGTTTGTTCTTGGGAAGTTCTTCTAACCGATCGCGCAACGACTGAAGGGGAATATTGATAGCCCCGGGGATCGAACCAATACCGAATTCTTCGGGCAACCGAACATCCACCAACACAGAGTCTTTTAGACCAGCTAGGTCGTCCCAGTGAATATGGCGGCTGAGCCCTTCCAAAATATTTCGCGCGACAAACCCTAAAACGTTGACGGGGTCCTTGGCACTAGAATAAGGAGGCGCATACCCTTGCTCGAATTCGGCCAGGTCATACACTGAGCCCCCCATCTTTAAAAAGGCGGCAATCACGTCAATGCGCTTGTCGACCCCTTCGTACCCTACCCCCTGCGCGCCTAAAATCTTTCCTTCGGGCGAAAACAGCAACTTCAGGGTCATCGCGGTAGCGCCAGGATAATAACCAGCGTGGTGCGACACGTGGATGATACACGATTGAAAGGCAATTCCTTCGCGCTTGAGCAGTTTTTCACCCGCGCCAGTTGCGGCTACAGTCAAATCAAAGACCTTGGCGACGGCGGTGGCAATGGCACCTTTATAGACGCTCTTGTTGCCAAACACGATGTTATCGGCACAGATCCGTCCTTGTTTATTGGCAGGACCTGCCAAATAGGTAATCGTTGGTTTTCCCGTAATGGGGCTGGGAAACTCGATCGCATCACCGACCGCATAGATGTTCGGGTCACTGGTTCTCAGGTACTCGTCAACTTTAATACCCTTGGTAACGCCGATCTCCAGCCCTGCGTTTTTAGCCAAAATCGTGTCGGGACGAACCCCGATCGAAAGGATGACCATGTCGGTATCAAGCGCACGACCCGAGTTGAGCTTCAGGCTGAGGCGATTACCCGTGGGGTTTAAGCTTTGTACCCCGTCGCCGAGATAGGCTTCAACACCTTTAACTTTAAAGTGCTGGTGAACTTCGGCCGCCATTTCATGATCTAACATGACCATAACCTGTGACGCCATTTCGACAATCGTGACGAATACGCCCAACTGGTGAAGGTTTTCGGCCATTTCCAGGCCAATGAACCCCGCACCAACGATAACAGCCCGACGGGGGCGATGTTCTTCAACATAGCTTTTGATTTTGTCTGTGTCCGAAACAGAGCGCAGGGTAAATACCCCAGGGGTGTTATCACCCACAATAGGCGGTCTCACAGGATCCGCTCCAGGTGAAAGCACAAGCTTATCGTAGGTTTCCCAATAGGTTTGGCCGCCGGGTAACTTTTTAATTTGAATCCGCTTTTTTTCGCGGTCGATCTCGACAACCTCAGATTCTACGCGAACTTCGACGTTCAGCATGGCTTGAAAGCTTTCAGGAGTCATCACAAACAACCGCTCACGGTCTTTGATCACCCCGCCTAGGTAATAGGGGAGTCCGCAGTTAGCATACGAAATGTGGCTTCCGCGCTCAAACAAGATAATTTCCGCTGATTCGTCATCTCGACGCAAACGAGCGGCTGTCGTAGCTCCACCGGCAACTCCGCCGACGATTAAATATTTAGACATGGGACACTCTCCTACTTAACAACGTTAACCACTACATGGTAGCCTCTGCTGCCAAACTTGGCAAGAGCCAATCGAGCTTTTTAGAACGGTTTAACAGCGGTCGGCTTGTTTTGCAGGTTGCGGAAGGACTTTAAGGGGAAACCATTCGCCTTCGTGCTGGCGTAGGCTTTGATACACCAACCAACCTGCCGCAGTTAAGCCCAGCAATTTAAAGCGGCCATCCGCCCCTGACTCTTGAGAATCCGAGACCTCGACCAAGCCTCGGTCCAGCAGGGGGCGCAACAGGCGCGACAGGCTGGGCCCAGACACTCGCAGTTCTTGTGCCAAACCTCCTGCGGTATTCTTACCGCTGGCCAGGGTAAACACGGCACAGGCATGATTGAGGGTTAGCCCGGTTTGTGCGAGAATTTTGGCTTCCAGCCGCGTCACCACGGACAGGCACTCCTTAACCTCGCAGAGATCTCTCAGTTCCATGGCAATCAATACCGCGCCTTTTAGGGCAAAGCCCTCAGCTTAGCCATCATATCATTGACACTCTGATTTTTCATGCCGCGCTTTTGAAACAAGCTTAAGACGGCCAGGGCCTCATCCTTTTTTTTCAGGGCAACGTAGCATTCCGCCATTTCTTGATAAATCCGGGCGTTGTTGGCGTCGTTCTTCAAAATTCCCTGAAGGGAATTGATCGCCTCTTGGTATTCACCTTTTAACTTGTGAACCAAGGCCAAGCCCAGCACTGCGTACAGATCAAACTCAATATTGAGGGCCTTTCGGTAGTAGCCTTCAGCTTCGTCGAGCCGACCTAAACTCCGTAACGAATCACCGGCTCTGGTTAATATGACTTTGTTGTTAGGGTCAAAACTCAAGATTTTCTGCCAATATTCAAGCGATTGTTCGCTCAAATTGAGTCCCCGGTAGCAGTCAGCTAACCCAAAGAGGGCATAAAAATTATCCGGATGCTTATCGAGAACCTTTTGGAAGTAAGGAATCCCATCCGCGTAGGTTTTCATCTTTCGGTGACAATTCCCCAACGAGGTCAAAACCCGAATATCGGCATGATCTTCGTTCAGGTGATACATTTGCTCCCAATACCTTAGGGCCTCGCGATAATCTTTAAAGTCATAGTGTAAATGCCCTAAACCGATGAGGGCATAGGCGTTATTGGGCTCCATCTCAAGCACTTTAAGGTAAGTTACTTTTGACAGATTAAAGCTGCGTACTTTGCGGTAGGCATCAGCGACACGAGTCAGAACGGTAATGTTTGCCGAATCTTGTTTGAGGTACTCTTCCCAGATCGCTAACGCCCGGGTAAACAGACCCATGGCCTTATACGAATCCGCCAAACCAAAAAGGGCATAATTATTCGTAGGAAAGTGTCTCAAGCATTCTTGATAAAAGCCCGTCGCGGCCTCGAAATCACCTTTTTTTCGTGCCACGTCTCCGAGACCCACCAAGGCGTAGTTGTTTTTGGCATCTAACTCGAGGAGTTGCAAAAAAGACTGTTGAGCTTCTTCAAGAACACCCTCTTTTAAATAGTTGTAGCCTTTTTTTGATAACTCGCTGACAAGATCCGTTCCGTCAGGCAGATCGGGGCCCTGATGCGGGTGATCCGACAAATAATCATCACTTAAAGGCTCGTGTTCGAATCCCGCCATGCCCCTACTCCTTCATCCAGTTCCGTAAAATCTGACTTAACTTTTCAACCATGGCATCAGCCTTATCTCGGGCTTTTGCCATGCGGTACATTTGGTAAGCCGAAAGAAAATCCCTCTGCCCCGCAAAGTGATCTCCCACGCGGATCAAGCCGTCGGTGTACCCGGTAGCGACAAAAATCCGCTTGGCCTGTTCCACCTCGCCCGCCGTAAACAGCTCATTACCTTTTCGGATCAAATGAACACGCTGTTCCGATGTTAAAGCCGGCGATTCCGGCCGAGTAACTTTAAGAAAGCCCTCTACGGGCATCTTTGAAAGCGCGGCGGCGCCAGGACGCTCGGGATCTTCCATCGAGTCGCCTCCAGAATAATCTGACCTTGCCTGTTTGAAAAGGGGTCAAAGAGTGATCTACAAAGTCCCCTTGGTCGAAGGCACCAAACCTGATGAGGGCTGATAGGCCTGTCTCAAGGCTTTCCCCAGGGCTTTAAATAACGCCTCTACCATGTGGTGAGCGTTCTCCCCATAGCGACAGTGAGCATGCAAGGCTACCGAAGCTCGATTGGCAAGAGCAATGAGAAACTCTCTGACCAGAGACAGGTCAAAGTTTCCGGCCCTTGGCTGGGGTAAATCGGCACGGTAAACACAGGTCGGGCGGTTACAAACATCAATTACCACCTCCGACAGGGCCTCATCCATCGGAATCACAGAAAAGCCATACCTTACCAAGGCGCCAGCGGCTTCTGCGTGCTTTTTTAGGGCATCACCCAACACCAAACCAACGTCTTCGACCAGATGATGCGGGTCTACGTCCAAGTCGCCCTTTCCCCGAACTTCTAAAAAAAAGCCGCCGTGAAAGCTCATGGCCGTCAACATGTGGTCAAAAAAAGGAACACCTGTCGCAATCGAAGGAGCTTCAGAGGAACTCATGTCCAAAGCAAGAGCAATCTGAGTTTCTTTTGTCTGGCGTTCCAGTATCACTTTCATCGGTTTCAGCTCCCTGCCGGTTCTTTCAATCTATCGACGAACCGCGTAATCTCTTGATAGCGCAATTTAAAATACGCAGGATTCGCAAAAAGACTCACGCCAATCGATTTTAGCCATTCACGAACTTCAAGGCCGTTGGCTTTAAGCGTCGAACCGGTTTCAACCAAATCAACAATATAGGGGGCTAAGCCCAGCACGGGGGCCAGTTCGACCGAGCCATCCAGCCGAATGATTTTGACACTCGTCCCCAGGGCATGAAACCAATCGCGCGTAAAGCGAGTAAATTTGGTAGCGATGGTCAAGGAACCCGCGGTTTCGCGTACCGGCTGATCTTTCAAGCCGGCTAAGGCCATCCGGGTACTGCCAAAGTCAAAAGGCAAAAGGTGGGTAAACTCTACCCCAGCCTCGTACAAAACGTCATCGCCGCAGACGCCCAAGCCCGCAATGCCATGACGAACATAAGTGGGTAAATCGGCGTTTTTGACAGCGATAATCTTGAGTGTTCCGGTTTGGTCGACGGCGGTTAATTTGCGGTCTTCCAACGAAAAAACGAAGCCGTGCTGTCCAAAGTGCTCGCGAACCTGCTCAAACAGACGCCCTTTCGGCAGGGCCAAGGTCAATGGCTCGTTCATACTGCCCCTCCGAGAGTGACAACCCGCCCGGCCGCTCGTTCCCGACGTGCCCAGGTCAGGCGTTCTTTCCACGTCGATCCGGGTGCAACAACGGCCTCGTCTCCGGTCACCTGGACTGTTGTGTAGGGTTCAATCTTGCGTACTGACAAGCTAAAGCCCACCGAGGGAGAGGCTAAGCCAAACCGGCCCAAAAGTGAATCATACCGCCCACCGGCGGCAAAGGCATCTCCGACGCCGGCTAAATAGGCCTGAAACACCAGACCGGTGTAGTATTCCCGCTGACCGATTTCAGAAAAATCCACGCGGAAGCGCTCTTTGAGAGCTAATGGCACCAGTGTTTCAGCGAGCGCGACAAGGTCTTCAGCAGCTTTTCGTACACTGGCATCGAGCTTGAGCCGACTAAGCAGGGCCCGGGCTTCGCCATGTGTACCAACAAACGAAAACAGGTCTTTTAAATCGCCTTTGAGTAACCCAGGGCGGCGAAACAGAACCTCTTTTTGCAATGCCAACTTATCAGACTCGTTTTGTAGGCCCTCAAGGCGTACCACCTGATCAAAAACAGCCCGGCTTCCTAGATGAATTTGAGCCTCAAGCCCCAAGCGTTCCAAAATGTCATCTAACAACAGAAGCATTTCTAAGTCGCCGTCGGGTGCTAGGGACCCTATAAACTCGGCGCCGACCTGAAAAAACTCGTTTTCACTAATGTCCTGGGCGTCTTGATGGCGTAGGATGGTATCGGCATAACACAGCCTTAGCGGCGTATGCCCCTCGCGGAGCGTTGTTCCCACCGATCGGGCCAAAAACAACGTGATATCTGAACGAAGCATTAAAAGCTCGCCCTCGCGATCCACCAGGCGATAGACATCGTCCCCCGGCAAAAAGGGTGCGTAAAGGTCATAAAAATCGATAACCGGCGTCTGAACAGGACCATACCCCCACAACTGGAAGGTGTCCTGTACCAGCCGCACCACACGCTGACGCCGCAAGGCGTCTTCAAGAAGCAGGCGTTCAGTTCCCTGCGGAAGTTTGTACAGCATTTTCGATCGAGACATGAGCGCATTGTAACAAAGCAAAGCCAAGAACTCTACCCGGATTGACAAGAATCGCTAGCAATTTTTGCCACTGATTCCGCTTGACGAGGGACCCGTGCCAGAATCACTGTTACAGTGGCCCCCACCCCTAGGACAAGAAAACCGCCACAAAGCCAAGGTAACGGGGGAATCGCCGCGGCAAAGTCGTTGACTCCGGGAATCAAAACGCCCCCCCATCGCAACAACAGCGGAAAAACATTAAACACAGCATGGGCTATAACGGCACTCACGAGGCCGCCCCGAGGAACCACTCCCGCCAGGTAACCACCGGCCACCAAGGCCGGGATACCCTGCCACGGATTACCGTGCGCCACCCCAAACAAGGCGGCCGTCAAAAAAATAGCGGGAAGGCGCCCATAACGCTGAGCCGCCCCTGTCAAAAAATAGCCACGAAAGAGCGTTTCTTCTGTCAGTGGCGCCACCACACCGAACAGCACTAAAGCGGACACTGAAAAAGTTGGTGGTGCTAAGCGGGCTAAAAACTCCTGAAGTCCCGTCATGGGCCACAACAGTCCTAAAGCCGACGACAGCGCCCCTAGCACCACACTGCCACCGACCGCTGACAAGAGCAAACCCACCACCCACCAAAACCGGTGGTCAATCGTTCCTTTCCAGGACCAGCGGGGGCCTGAGCGTGCCATTCCATGGGCGAGAAACAGCACGGGGGCAAAGGCTACAATCGCCGCCAAGGCCGCCCACCACGCGCTATCGGGACCTTTTAGGCCACCCAACAAGGCCGTCACAGAGCCAACGGCCAGTTGTAGCGCCCACAAAAGCCCCAAAAGTATCGCCATTCCCGCCAACCCCAGTGAGGATTGCCCCCCCTGCGGTGATTTTACGCTGATTTTCACGCTACCCCTTAAGACTGCGGGATCCGCTTGAGCGCCGAGCGCGCTTCACGTCTGATAGCGGGCGTATAAGAACTGTACTCGACGTCTGACAAGGCCGGGGCGGCGAGGGGCGAGGCACTCACACCCAGTGCGGCAATCAACACGCGCGCAAAGCCCACCTGAGCCGAGGTATTAGCCCCGACCTTTTGTCGGCTATTGAGCTGTGAAAGCACTTGAGCAAGAGCTTTAACGGAATCGGGTGCCGAAATCTTTGCCATGGCAAAGGCGGCATTGCCTAAGTCATCAAAATCCGCCTGGGGATCAATCCAGCTCATCAAGACGTTTTTTAAAGAGGGCAAGGCCTCGGCGGGAACCGAAGCCGCAACCGCCAACGCCGTTAAGGCCGCTTTTCTCAGTCGAGTCACGATATCCTGTTGCCGATCATCGTTGGTTTGTAAATCTAAAGAGGCTTTCAACGCAACAGCAGCGGCGGTGTCACGAAATTGAACATCTGTGCTTTTTTGCGCCAGCTCGAGTGCCGTAAGCCTTGTTCCAGGATAAGTATCCGTGCGAATCACCGATAGCAATGCCTGAGAATAGTCAGGAACCAAAAGCGGTAGCGACTTAAGGGCCAAAGCCCGCACTTGACTACCCGGAGAATACCAAGCCGACGTCGCTCGAACAAAATCCGGAAATGCCGCTTTCGCTTTTAGTGTCGTAAGGGCCTGGAGGAGGGTGTAAGCCTCAGCCTCGCCGGCGGCATTGGGTGTAAAACCGGCATTGAGCGCTTTGAGCTCTAAAATCATATCGGGGATCGCGGCCGTGGCTTGATCCGCTGCCAAGGCTGCCCAAACAGCGGACTTTAAATTGGTATTGTGATATTCGGTAGGCAAGCGCCGCAATAAGGGGATAGCCGCTACATAGTGGCGAGACCCCAACTGTTGACAGAGCCAAAGGGCGGTTTCTGTTTTGGCGTGAACATCGTCATCACTGCCCAATTCGATATTCGCGGCATCGGTCAGCAGAAGAGCCTGGTATAAAAAATCATCCGGCAGCTTATTTAAAGGTTTGGACTCTAGCCAAGACAGCCTGTCTTTGACTGGGGTCTGTTCAAAGATAGAAAAGAGATTAACTGTTTGGGCGCTGGCCAATCCTACACTGACGAATCCTAAAACTAACAAGAAAATTAAGGCTCGCATACTTGTATTATGAAGTGCTTCGCTAGAAATGGAAAGACAAAAAAAAACCGGCAATCGATAACGACTGCCGGATAACCTGCCACCGACCAGAATCGAACTGGTGACACGTGGATTTTCAGTCCACTGCTCTACCAACTGAGCTACAGCGGCGATAGCAGGGGTTTTTTAACATAGCCCTAAAAAAATGTCCAGAGGTTTTGAGAATTTTTTCTCGGGAAGGTGCCCATGGACTTTGTTTCCCGCTACATTATTGGTATGCCTTCTCAGATTTCGCACATTCTTCATGGGCTATCCTGCTTGAAAGCTCTGCCGGTAGAACGACAAGAAAGCCTCTCTGACGGTGCTTTTATGCTTGGTTGTCAAGGACCGGATATTTTTTATCACAACCAGCGAACTCGACCCTCGGGTCTGGTTTACGGGACTCGGCTTCACCGTAGTGGTTGGGGCAAATTCTGTGCAGAACTCGCACGGCAAGGCCTTCGGTTGGGATGGACTCAAGAGCATCCAGGGTACCGTTTTTTGGCCGGCTGGTCATTACATGCCTTTCTAGATCGTGAATTGCACCCGTTTGTCGTGTGGAACGCGGGTTGGAGTGAGCCTTCTGATCCGGCAACCCATTCTTTAGCTCGGGCGCATGCTTTTTTTGAGCGACTTTTAGATGTTTTGTTCTATCAAACCTTAACCCACGAGAATCTTTTTCATTGCCCGTGGATGGCAGAGCTGGCCGAGGTTGAAAGTTTTCCCGAGGATTTTTGGGTTGCGATGGCCCAAAGCTTGTGGAGAACGTATCCCGGCCCTTATGGTTTGGACGAAATTCCGCAACGAGTGCGAAACGCTATCACCGATACCGTAGGATTTCTGCGGCACACCGACCCTCGCGATGAAACGGCCGCCCGCGATGCAGCCCTAAGCGACCGCGCCGACGCAGGTCTGCACAAGAGACTCCCTCGGATAGCGTTTTTTCACCCTGTGATTCTCCCCCCTGCCGACTACCTCAACCGGCAACACACCCCCTGGCGGCACCCGGTTACCGGTAAGGAACGTACTGAGAGCGCCGAAGATTTATGGCAATCGGCCACGCTACAGGGGCAAGAAAGCATCCGCTGTTTAGCAAACCTTTGGCAGGCACCCGCTGAGGAGCGTGAAAAGCTCTTGAACACCTGGGAGTCCGTTTTAGGGAACGGTAGTTTAAACCTCCCCGGTGAAGACGGATCCCCCCATGGTCCACAATTTTGCCACCCCCTCGATTTTGCTCACCTTATGGAGCTTCAACGCCGGTACTTTCTAAAGGATTAGTCGTTTCACGGATCACAACCCGGGCATCATCGCGCCAATTCAAGTAGCCTTCTTCTTCAAGCTTGTTGAGAACCCCTAAAAGGGGCTTACGGGAACACCCCAGAACTTCCTTTACTTCGACAATTTTCCAGGCTGTCCCCAAACGCCCTGGTCCGCAAAGGCGATGGCGAATCTCATTCCACGCTTCGAGGCTGTATACCCAAGGCGATTCGGTGAGTACGGCCAAGTCCATCCGCGCTAGCTGAAGCAGAGTGACGCGAAGCAACGTGTCGGTCATCGTCGATAGGTCCATTCCCGCGACGCCCTGCGACCCTAGCCGTCCAAGAATCCCCTTTGCCAAAGGCGACAAAAAGGACTCGGGGGAGCCGACCGGCAAATACCAGTCGTCTTTTTTTCTTAACTGAGAGCTTTGCACAAGACGGAACGCAAGGTAGCGAAAAACCGCGGGGGGTAGCGCCATACGCTCTTTTAAAGCCGTTTCGTCCAGGCCCCCGGGTTGAGCACAGGCGTTGCGCATTTTTTTAGAAAAATGGTCTAAGGCCTTGCGCATCACGCGCACACCCTGTTCCCCTTCAGATTCTTCAAATTCTTCCGCCCATAACGGAGGCGGGAGAATAGTCCACCCGTTAACGCGAAGGTTCACCGAGTAGAGGGCTTTGGTTGAGGGTTGTCCAGGAAAACGAAAGGTTTTCGTTAGGTAATCGGCAAGATCGCGGGCTGTTACAGTTCCGGCAGTCAAAAGAACCAAATCCAGTGTTTCGCCCTTGTCATTTTCTAATTGATAAGTTGCGCCGATCAGGCAGGGAAACCTGCGTTCAGCGCTCACCGTCGCCAAGAATTTTCCCGAGGGAGCGTCGATCCATTTCAGATGAACACTTACCCCTTCCGGATCGAGTAGATCTGCTTTGAGTCGCACTTGGGAATCTTTCAAACGACGATTTTGAGCACCGAGAGGAACCAAATACGCTTTTCGTTCGTAACTGACGGGCCAATTGGCCTCGTAGAGGCGGCGACCGCTTTGCATGACTTTTTCGGGGACACCTTTGAACTGCAAAGCGTGCTTAGAATCATCGTGGTGAACGGCGCGAACCTCTAGCCACCGGCCACTTTCAAGGATGGCGAGGTCAGCCAACCGAAATTCGGGGCCCTCGAACTCAAAATCGACCCAATAAAGCTTGTCCTCGGGATGCTTTTTATACGGTTGCCCCGTTAGGCGGATAAAAGGTAACTGAAACAGCGACGCGGCATTCTTTGACATGAAAAAGGGCAACTCCTTACCCCCTGCCGAGACAGACAGAGGCATGCTATAACGTTGTTATGCAAAACGACATTCTAGACGAAATTCTTTCCGTTGCCAACCAAGCCGCCCGGGAGGCGCAAGAGGTTCAGCTCGACGGATGGAAAAACGGGACATCGGTACGCGCGAAAGGCGACCCTCACGACCTTGTCACCGCCGCCGATGTTGAAGCAGAGCGCCGAATCGCCTCAGTTATCCACGAACGGTTTCCCGACCATAATTTTCGGGGCGAAGAAGCCGGAGACGCCGGACGAGAAAGCGACTGGGTGTGGATCGTGGACCCCATCGACGGTACCACTAACTTTGCCCGCGGACTGGCCTATTTCAGCGTTTCGATTGCGGCCGTCTACCAGGGACGAACCGTCGTGGGGTTGGTAGCTAACCCCGTTCTTGGCGAGACCTTTACCGCCGTCGAGGGACGCGGAGCCTTTTTGAACGGAGAAAAGCTTCACGGTCCGCGAGCGGCTTCCTTTAACGAAGCGTTGATGATTACTGGTTTTTACTATGACCGTGGAAAAAATATCGCCCAAACCTTAAGCATGATTGGGCGTTGGTACGAGCGGGGGTTCATGGGTCTACGTCGTTTGGGGTCAGCGGCCCTCGATTTGTGCCAACTTGCCGCCGGGCGCGCCGACGGATATTTTGAAATTGGGCTGAACGCCTGGGATTTTGCCGCTGGCGAATTTATCGCGCGGCAGGCGGGGGTTCTGGTTACCGATGGTGAAGGCCGCTCCCTCCCCCATGAAAAAACCACGATCATTGCAGGAACGCCCGAAGTTTGGCGTACCCTAAAAGAAGACTGGGATATCGTACGGAATTCCCCATGAAAAAAGAATTTCTCATAAAAACCGTCTTTGTGCTTTTTTTGTTGACTGTAACTGCCGGCCTTTTTGCTCAAAAGCCCGAACTTTGGGGTGAGCGCCCCTCTCGGGGAGGAACGCAAATCTTTCACTGGCAAAACGGTAAGGTGACCAACCTTACCCCAGCCGGAGAAACCTGGCGGCTTTGGGGAGCGCGCGGGTTGTCAACCACCGTGGAGTTGTGGGGTGCCGTCAAAGTTTCTCAGGGCTGGAAGCTCTGGCATGTTCGTACTACCGCCAAAAAGCCGCAATTTTTGCCCCAGGTTCTGCCAAGAATCTTTCATGGGCTAAAAGCTATGGATTACGCAGGAACGTATACCGCGCTAGTGACCGATCAAGGTCAGGGCCCCCAACTGTTTCTGATTTCGCCGGAGGGGACGAAAGAATGGGCTTGGGAACAGAACGTGACTCTTTCGGCTGTTGCTGTTTTACCTAGCGGGCAAGTGGCGGTGGCGGGGTTCCAACAACACGGGACGGGGTGGATCAACGCGCAACCCTTTCTTTGGATCAACGGCCAGCAACATTCTGCACCGGCAGGCTGGCGTGGTCTGCTGACAGGTTTGAGCGCGGGCCCTCGAGGTTTTCAAGCGGTGGGCCGGGGTGCCCCTGACACCCAGGAGCCCTTGCAAACACTGTGGTATGACCAAGGCCAGTGGCTGACCCTTAAGG
>JABEVK010000013.1 GCA_013044245.1 Spirochaetales bacterium
AGCCTTCCAAGCTGATGACGTCGGTTCGACTCCGATCAGGCGCTTAAAACTCACCTAGCATTTCAGTTCGGCTAAAGACTTTATGGTCAAAGGGGGTTTAATTCCCCATGGGTCAAAAGGTTGCGTTTTATTTGACCTAAAGGTAAGCGTAGAAGGCTAGGCGTAGACAGCAGGAACTGCTTCGAAATACTTAAATATTTCGGTGTTTTGAGAAGATTTTTTACGCTTTTTTTTCCATTAGAAAACGCAAACGGTCGGTAACCCCATTTTTAAACTTGCCAGACCGTTTTCGACAGCAGGGAAAGGGGAAGTCTATCATAGACCTTTAACAAATCCTTTTTTATCGTCCGAAAGGTCGAGCCCCAATTTTTCACAGGTGTAATCAAGTATTTTGTCACAATTAGGCGCCTATCTCTTCCTAATTCTTAGGCCCACTCTTTCTTCAAATGGCTCAAAGTCCCGATCACTAAGAATCAATTCAAAATCGTTCACGATGCAGAATATAGTGGACACCAGTGGGGGTTCACAGCGATTGAATACGAAGAATGAGCATCTCCACCAGTTTCTGCAAAAAAAGAATTTGATCCTTTTGAGGGTGTTGATCGTTCACGAGGTAAAGCCTCCGATTGATTTCTATCATGAGCGAAAAAACCCTGGGATCTTTGTCCAAAAACTTCCCAGGAACCAGGCTTCCGGCATAAGGGCGGTTAAGGGCTACCGATAAATTGGCCTGTGTAAAAATCTCTATGGCGGAATCAATTAACCATTGCGGCGTATGAAAGGGCAAGGTTCCTAAACAAATATCAGGGCGATCAGAATTTTGGTCTTCTTCCCGAAGAAACGGTACGGACGAAAAGGAATGTCCATCGAGGATCAAACATTGCCCCCCAGCTTCAAGACGTTGTGACACCGAGGCCTCTAGCCGTTGATGATGGGGCACGTAAAATTCCTGATAAACACGCTGTTTCCAGACACCCTCCTGCCGAAAGAAAGTCCCGTCGTCGGTTTGCGTATAATAAAACCCCATACCCTTCTTGGCCATAGGTTCCTGATCATCAGGATAAAACCGTTCCACATCACAAAAAACTCTCGAAAAACCAGCCGCGAGTTGTTCGACACCTTCACAGCTAAAGATTTGATCTGTGAAATGGTCTGTTAATTTGACAACCTCTGGCGGAATCAATTCGGGTCGCGTAAAGCCTTCTTGAAACGGAAAATGCACCGAGGCATGAGGAACATGAAACAATATCCGTGAACGATCCATGAAGTTAATCCACCGCCCAGTCAGCGGCAACGAGAGCATCGATGGTTTTAAAATCTGCTAGAATCTCATCTGTTTCATGCGAGCGAATGGTATATTGGTCATCCACGCAATCGTTTAGACTAATGTATCCTTTTCTTCCGTCTATATGCTTGAGGCAAACTCCCTTGTGGCCGATTTTTTCTGCAAGAAAAAAGACCTCTACGGGTAGATCGTATAGAATCTCACGGGTTTGTTTGACAAGGCTCTGACTCCACGAACTCATAGGTATCTCCTTTGTCAGTACAGTTTCGCCTACCTGCTGAAGCAAGTTTTCAGCACGAGCAAAGCCACTCTCTGTGAGGTCCCCGTCAGCCTCAGACCTCAAAGACGATCGTAGGCCTCGCGAGCCGCTTTCAGGTTGCGATCAAGTTGCGCTTCTTCTTCCCATTCTTCATGGCAGTCGGGACATCGAAAAAATTCAATCTCATAGGTAATAGACTTTCCCCCTTCCTCGAAAATTTCGGTTTGCCGAATCAGAGTCATCGTTTTGACAACCTGGCAATGGGGACAAAGTATTTCTTCCATCATGGATGGTATTCTACGGGGTTTGGACTACTCGTAGAAGGACCTTTGCGAAAAAATTCTGTTCCTTGACTCTCCTGACAGGTCGAAGGTCGCCTTCAAGAGAGCTCCGACCTAGAAATTTCCGTCTTGCTCTAAAGCTTTTGCCATCGTTTGAATGCTCTCTTTCCACTGGCGCACCAGTTCAGGGGGAGCCAGCGGACGTGCCAAAGGCCCCCACCGCAAAATTTCACCGAGAATTTCTGAGTAACGTGCTCCGTGTGACTGAACTCGCAAGGTCACATCTGCCCACTCCTCCTGTACCGAAATACGAAACCAGGGCGTTCCTGGGGTATAAGATTTTTGTTCAAACCGTTCGGTGGCATACTGCCTAGCGGAACCCGTGTAACGAATAGTCACCGGTTCGCCAGGTTCTGGCTCGAAAGGATCGGTGATCCAGTAAGTACCCCAGAGTTCTGTTACTTGGTTTCGAAGCGTTCGGTAGGTCGTCGCAGGTAATTTTTCGGCTTCAACACCTTTTCGTCGGGTGAGTTTCTGTACACGACTCAGGTTGTATTGCAACAGCAGGGTTCCTGAGAGGGCCAGCAAATACCAGGCTCCATCACAGTTTACCAAAAAAAGAGGAGTGACCTCACACGGTTTGCGGGGGGGCTGGGGTTCGACATAGAGTCTTTCCCGAGCTTCAACAGCGTCTAAGACCTCGCGAATCCAGCGATAGTCGACCTTCCAAGACACAGTATTCTTGAAGACTACTGGGTTTAAACGCTCTTCTTTTACTTCAAGTTCCGTCGCCAAGAGTTTGAGAATTCGAGGTGAGGGGAACGGCATAAGACTCTGAGATTGGTTAATGGCGTTCAGCAGGGGAAGGAAATTCAACCCCTCCGCATCGGGAACTTTTGCCCACTCTCCTTGACCTATCGCGTGTTTCGTTGAGTAAACGCCTTTTTCTGCCTTTAAAAAATCATCATCTGGTCGTCCTGACTGAAAAATGGGGAGAATCTGATCACGCAAAACCGCAACATGATTAAGAAAGCGGCGGTCATTTCGGGTTGCCATCGGAGGGTCCTCGGGACGAAACTCTTCGGCCCAATCGTTATAGAGAAAACGCCCCTGCTCTTTCAGCTTACGCAACATCCAAAGCAAAGAACGAACGGTTTCGAGATTGGCAGACATAGCAGGAAGACCCCTTGAAATAAGCTTGAGTTCTCAGCTTTCGTGCGTCAAGAGGAAAAAGTAAAAAGCGAGAGGGCAATGGTGGCAGAGGGCCTTGAACCCCCGACCGAGCGGATATGAGCCGCTTGCTCTACCGTCTGAGCTATGCCACCCAACAGCGCGGTTAAACTAACAGAATCTTTTTTTTTCGTCAAGCATGGAAAACCTCCTTACGCTTGCCAAAGGGGAAAATCCTGCGCTAAGATGAGCCAACTCATGTCGGCGTCTTCAACAACGGGGGAGTTTTTCCCTCAGGTTCTGAACAGCATCAAGGAGCGAGCCCGAAGTGATTCGTGGCTTGCTGTTCTGCAGAAGGGATTTGCCTCTCTGTCAGACGACCTATTGCCAACCTATATAGCCCTAAGGGTCTACCTCAAGCAGCAATCGCAAGAGAATCTTTGCGGAGCCCTCGAAGAATTTGAACCGCAATTGGCCAAACTCGTCAGTGCTCTGCCTACCCCGTCCCTTCCGTCCACCCTGCGCAAAGCGCGGGAGCTCTTTGTTAAAACAGAACATCCTGAAATCAAAGGTGTATCTGACACGGATATTGGGGCCTACTTCCAGGCCCGCTTTGATAAAAGCCTCGATACCGCTCGAAGCCTCTATCAAAGGTTGTCTGTCAAATACCCCGAAGCTGAAAGCCGAGCAACGCTTCTGCGTTGGTACCGCACTTCGAACCCGCTCTTCGCCCCCTTATTTATTAGACTCACCGAAGAGTTAGCGGACCGTTCTCTTGAATCCATTCGCCGCACCATTGTCTATATCTTAAGGTGTTTTGGTTCTGGCCCCAGGGGAAAAAACTGGTCATTGATCGAACCCATCCGCACAGCACTTAGGGCTCTCCCCCCTTCAAAAGCACGAGCGGCTCAAGTCCTTGACCGCTTGCGCGTCTATTCCCGCGAAGCGGAATGGCATGCTCAAGAATTTGCCTCGGTGTGCGATGTTTTGCAAGATTACCTCGGTGACCACCTTTTTGACCGCAAAGAAATACGTCTCGTCTTGCCAAAAAACTTTTCTGAACAGCCCCAGCGGCAAACGAAAGCTAAAATCGTCACCATTGATGTGGCCTCCGTTACCTTCACCGATCAAGACATCAAAGAGATTTTGATCAACCCCAAAATCCAGGGTCTTGAAAACATCGCCTTGACCTACTGTTGGCAGTATTGGCTAAAAACTGGTGATGCGGGCTTCGAGAGTAAAGTTTCGGTGTATTCCTCCCGCCATCACAGCCCCCAAGCAAGTATCTACCAGATCATCAAGGAAGGGCAGTCCCGTGGTGTCGCCGATGAAGAAATCTTGTACGCGATTTATGCCATCATAGCCCGTGATAGCCCGTACGAGTACAACGTTCGAAAAGACATTTATATGCAGTCCGTCTGGCGGCGCATCAAGCCCGGGGAACAACCCAAACCCGTCATCGAGGACACAAGGGCCTGGGCTGAACAACTTATCAAGAAAGAGAAGAAAGAAAAAAAAGAACGCCGCAAACGCGCAAGCCTCTTGGTCGAACGCCAACGCCAAGAAAAGCAAGAGTTCCGCAAGGCAGCCGCTCAAACCGTTCAACAAAAGAAACAAGAAGAGGTACAAGCGCGAACACGGGCCGAAGCTAAAGTCACGCTGATGCGTGAAGAAGAAAAAAAACGTCGCGAACGAGCCCGGCAATCCCTGACGGCCCCGGCGTTGACCTCGACTTGGACAAAGTATGACGGTACGGAACTCGAAGTAGCGTCGTTGAAAGAGCGCATTGATGCACTACAAAACGGTCGTGAAAAAAATCTTCATGTTCTGTTTCGCAGCCATTTGGAAGAAACCATCCAACAGTACCTCAAAGATTTTGCCTCGGAACGGGGCCTTGATGTCAAGAATGTGCAAAACACTTTGGCCGTCTTAGCCATCAAAGATTTTCTTTTGACCAACTACGAGGCAAAAACCCGTAGCTGGATGCTTTCGAACGAACGCCTTAAGGTTCGGGATTTGGGCCTCGAAGTCAACGACGTGGAACCCATTGTCGAAAACTGTTTGGCGCGCTTGGCTGAACCACTAACAGTTTAGAACCCTCTAAGGAGATTTTATGCCCCCCTTTACCTACCGTTTTCGCGCACGTCCCTATGATTGTGACGCCTACGGTCACGTTAACAATGCTGTCTATTTACACTATTTAGAAATGGGGCGACTCGAGCTGGTCCGGGCACAGGGTCTTGATTATCAACAGCTCGTTGTACAAGGCTTTGGCATCTGGGTGGCACAGGCTCAGCTGACCTTTTTGGCTCCCGCCCTACCAGAAGAAGAGCTAGAGCTAGAAATCTTTCCTTCACATTTGGGAGCAGCCACCGTAGAAATGAGTCATCGATTGTACCACGTCGGGGGCTCGGCCGTCCTCACCGCCGTTTTAAAGTTAGCTTTTGTCGCAACGGGCAATGGCCGACCCAGACGCTGGCCTGAACCTTGGCGAAAAGCCTTCGAAGCTCTTACACCAGCTTCTCACGCCTAGCCTCGCTTAAAAACTGAGCATTCCAGTACGGTCGATTCACAAACTCCTGCCGTTCCACAGGGTCTTCGATACAACTCGACAGAGTTTGCAGAGCTTTAAGCCCACGTCCTAAGATGGTCAAGCGATGCGCCTCAGTCTCGGACTGCCGTTCGATCGCACGAAAATGCCACAAGTAGATCCACGGTGAAAACCGACTCAGTTCCATAAGGGCTTTGCGACTTAAGAGTTCTTGGAACGCTTCGTGCGCCTCTTTTTTAAACCCTTTCAACGAAGCGGCCTGGGCCTTGAGCGCCAAAAATAGCAGTTCTAGTACCCCCCCTTCGGGTAAGGGCAAGGCTTTGTCCTCAATCAAAGAATACCCGCTCGAAAAGCTTAAACGGTCGCCTGTGTAGGGCTGAACCTGCAAATCTGCGGGGGCTTGGACTAAAAGATCCCAAGCTCGTTCAGGGTCCCGTTGCAACAGGGCAGATTCGGCCCGGTAGACCACCGATTCTAAGTGGGCTGAGGTTTCGGTCATAAGCTTTTCGGCTTCTTCAAACCGGTTCTGATACGCAAGACACCGCCCTGCCCACAACCGCGCCAAAGCACGAACTTGAGGCAAGGCGAGCTCGCCAGCCCTACGGCTTAAGGTCTGCAATTGGCTCTCGGCCGCTTCGTAGCGCCCTAACTCGAAACTCAGCCGGGCGCGGTAAAACTGAAAGGCCGCACTATATTGGTGCAATCCACCTTTTTGCGCTAACGGTTCCAACCGGTCAAGAATCTTACCACAGCCTGTTAATTGCCCTGCTAAAAAGCGAGCGCAGGCATCCCATAGCCCTGCCTGAATAACGTGAAAGCTATCGCCCCACTGTTCCGCCAACCGGCCGGCCATTTCGAAGTACTCGCGTCCCTCTTCGTTTTTTTGACGCATAAGCAAGGCTTGTCCGATGTCGATTCCCGCTCGAATTTCCACATCAGGGAGGTGTCGCTCTTGTGCCCCTGCCAAGGCTTTCTTTAACAAAATGAACCCTTCGGCGACCGAAGCCTGTAGCAAATGCCAGCGTCCCAGTTGCAGAGTCCACTCCAGAACCGAAAGCTTTTCTGTCATCGACGAAAAACCCTTGCGGAACACTTCGAGGCTTCCCTGATTCCAAGCTTTTCCGGGTTGGTTCAAAGCAAAGCGGAGTTTAAAAGCTCCACTCGTCAGAATCAGCCGCTCACGCGCCTCTTCGTGAGGTATGTCTTGCCAACGCGACAGTTGTAACAATGGCAAGAAATCGCCTTCGCCCCGGTTGATCTTTTGACTGACATACGCCGAGAGAACCTCAAGGGCAAAGTCATACTCTTGCCCTTTCAAAAGGACCTCCCAGACCACCTCAGACAAGCGTTTCCCCTGCTTCTGCCAAGCTTCCCGAAGAAATTTTCCCAACTGTGATGCTAAGAGCTTTCCTTCATCGCCTAACAAAAGGGCCAAACGGTCCTTAAAGTCCGGTCGAAGGGCCAGGTTGCGCGTACCAAAGATCAAATATCCCAGAGACTTCAGGCTGTCTACCTTATCACGGGTCACAGCCGCATCTTCGCCAAAGTACTCAAAAAAGCGGATTAAATCCTCTTCGCCCAACAGCGACTGCCCCAACAAAAACACGTAGTAAACTTTTTGATGGGTAATGCCCAGCGCCTCTAAAAGCATCCACGTTGGGTCCTCGGTGGGCTGATTGTGCCAACGCCCTTCTTGTGCCCCCCAGAACCAATGGGCTAAGGCAGCCCCCCGATCCTGACATACTTTTAAAACCGCTTCGGCGGGTAAATCTAAACGTTCTGTCCATTCTCGCCGTAATCTTTCTTGTTCTAAACGGGCCAAGCTCAAACTAGGAAATGACCAAGCAACACAGGTCATCTTCGATAAAAACTCAGCTTCCCGGTGTGGCGACTCTAAAATAATGATCCGTAATCCTTCTTTATTGACCAAGGGGGTCAAAAGGCGGCTGAGTAAGTCCGAGGCCGCTTCGGGAAACTTTTGGGGTGACAAAAACAAAAAGACTGGGGGCAGACCTTCGGCCCTGAGTCGGGCAACCTGAGCCGAAAAGTAGCCCAAAAGTGCCCCATAGGCGTCAAGAGCGCTACGATCACCCGCATAATCAGCCCCACCACGGCTGGTAAGAAGAAATTCCCATTGAGGATTCTGAGGCCAGAGAACAGCTTCTTCACCGGTCAGGTACCGGGGAATCTCAGAAACAAACGTCGGGTCGACCTGCGCCAACAACTGACTCAGGGCATCACGGCTGTCTTGCAGGGGGAACACCACCGGAAAGCCTTCGCCCGTGCCGAAGGTTTGCTTTAATACCCGAATCACAATGGCCAACTTTTCGACAACATGCTCCGACTTCAGTCTTAACACTTTGCCGCCAACGTCAGCCATCTGTTTTTCTAAGGGTCCACTTAGGGCGTCACGCCACCCTGTTAAATCTAAAAAATCTCCGTAGTCCCAGCTTTCGCGCCCCGACGATAACTGAGGACCAAGAACTTGGGTCAGATCGCCTTCAGCCAAGGGAAACCTCCCGACCAACTGCGGGGTGACCTCGGGTCCTGCCCAAACCGCGTCGGACTGGGGTGCCTGAAAGAGCAAATTTTTCAGCCGAACAAAGATCAAATCCTCATCTTTCTCCTCGTAGGCTTCCCAAACGAGGTTGTACCCAAACAGATCTTCCTTTTTTTTATCCAGGGATTCGGCAGTCATAAACAAAAATTCCGACATCAAGCTGAGAATCTTTTCGCGCCCCGGATGAAACGAAAAGAGGAGGTAGCCATTCTGCTCTTTGACAAACTTGCCTCCGCGATGAACGCCGAGGTGAATCACAAGGTCAAAAACTTCTTGAGCTTCACGTGGCCGCAGGCGTTTAAACTGAGGAAAAGCCGAAATTTCTACCATTACGTACAGCATACCTATGATTTTCGGGATAAAAAAACCTATGCTTGACGGATTTCCTAGGCGAGGTTAGAATTTGGCCCAGAGAGCTTATGGCAGACATCACGCAAAACTTCATTTTTAATCCGCTATGGGCTCAAGTCTTTGCACTCCTAGCGTTGTACCTCACCTTACGAAACGTCACCCTGAGTAAAAAACTCGCCGTTGGTAGTGACTTTCAGCAGCTCCTCCTTGTCTTATTTTTTGGCAGTATCCTTTTTGCGGGTTTGGGTCTTGCGGGTATTGCAGCCTACCAGCTCCCCGTTACCTTGGCGGTTCAGGCGATCTCGGCAGGGATTTTTCTCAAAATCCTAGGGCGCTACACAAAAAAGAATTACTATTCGGGCTGGCTCTTGGCACTCAACGCGGTGGGGTTCCTCGTTTCGGTCACCCTCGCGGCCTTGCAGGTAGCGTGGTATTTTCATTTTTGGGAATCAGCCCTTATTATCGCGAACTGGGGCTACGTTACGTATCAGTTCTATGAAGTGTCTCAATACAATACCCCCAAGGCAAGCGTGCTTTTGGATGCCCGGGGAACACTGACCAAATTAACGCTTTGGATTCACGGTCTTATCTTTCTGCTGGTCCCGTTTGGGGGGTATCAGATACCCCTCGTACAGATGGTTTTGCTCCCGCTGTCCACCATTGTCTACTTGTGGACTCTTACCTTTTGGCATCGTCGAGCCTATGCCCGCATGTCGCACCAGCGGGACCTAATGGAAAAAAACATGAACTCACAATACGAGTTCATGACCCGCATTGGTAATGCGATCGCCGAGAAACTCGACATCGACCGTGTCCTTGATTTTGTTGTCCATTCGGCTGTTAAAACCGCCAACGCCGATGGAGGCGCAATCTTTTTAGTGGACGAGTTTGACGATGTTTTGCGTGTCAAAGCGGTCGAAGGCGATTTTCCGCCCCCCTACGATGTCCCGGCCAAGGTTAAGCTCAAAGCCAACAACCTAGAAAACTTTTTCAAATCTACGCCCATTCCCCTGGGCGAAACCATCATTGGCGAATGCGCCGCTACCGGCAAACCGATCTTTGTCCGGGATTCAAAAATGGACCCTCGGATGGTTCACAACTCTCGCATGGACCAGATTTACATTGCGTCTCTCATTTTGACCCCTCTTATGCAGGGAAAAAAGGTCTTTGGAGTTCTGGCCATAGCCTCACGAAAGAGCAACCACCTGTTCAGCCGCGAAGTTCTGAGTCAAATAAAAACTTTCGGCGATTATACGTCGTTAACGATCAACAGCCTGTATACCTACCTTCAGCTTCTTGAAAAGCAAGACATGGAACGGGATTTAGGGATCGCTGCGGAAATTCAAGGTCAGCTATTGCCGTCACATTTGCCTCGGGTTTCTAGCGTCTCGTTGGCGGCCTTCTCACAGCCTGCTAAAGGGGTATCGGGCGACTACTATGATATTATCAATATTCGCAAGGGCCAAATTCTTTTGACGGTCTGCGATGTAGCGGGCAAAGGAATCCCTGCCAGCCTAGTCATGGTCATGATACGGACCATCACCCACCTAGTGGCCCGCCAACCTCAGATGACCGTCAACCGTATCCTTGATATTGTGAACTGGGGAATCGCCGGACGCGTTAGTTTGGACCGCTTTGCCACGGTAGCCATGTTGAGCTACGACTTTGCCACCCATCAGCTCGAGTATTCTAATGCCGCGCACCACCCGCTTTTGATTTATCGTGCCGAGCAAGATGACTTTGAAACGCTCGATACTGAAGGAATTCCTATTGGATTGGAACGGAAAACCCGCTATAATCAAATTAACACGGTCTTAAGAAAAGGAGATCTGATTGTCCTTTACACTGATGGCATCATCGAAGCCATGAATGAAAAAGGCCAGCAGTATTCGTTAGAGTCGTTGCAGGTGGTCATCCGCGATCATCACCAAGAGTCGCCCGAAAAGCTGAAAAAGCTGATTATTGCGGACATGGAGAAGTTTGTGGGTAAAGCTAAGCAACACGACGACGAGACCTTTGTCTTGATGAGAGTGGAACACTAAAAGGGGTAGACGATGGATTTAAAGATCAGGAAGAGTGCAGAAACCTACATCATCGACGTAAACGGCGAAATGGATCTTTATAATTCCTATAGACTGAAAGAATTGGTGATGAAAATGCTAGAAAAGAAAGTCGAGCAGTTCATCATCAATATGGAAAACGTCGACTATATCGATTCCTCAGGTATTGGGGCGTTGATCTACATTTGTTCCACTATCAAAAAGATGAATTTGAAGCTGGCGATTTGCAACATTCACGGCTCCGTCAAAAAAGTCATTGAGCTGACCAAGCTCATGGGCTACTTCCCCATCGCAGGGACCGTAGACGAAGCTATTCAAAAAATCGCCGCGGAATAAACAGGAGAAACTCATGTCCCAAGAACAAATAAAAGAAATTCTGGTCAACGAAAATCATCCTTTGTTTGACAAGACGGGAATGTTCAACAAAGAATTTCCCTCCGATTTCCGGCAAATTCGCTACTTTACCCTGCTCATTGTCCAAAAAGCTCCCCCAGAAATCAAAGAAATCAACCTTCTAGAACAACAAATCAGTGAAATTATTAAAAATGCCGTAAAGCATGGCAACCGCAATAATCCTGATAAAAAAATTCGCATCTGGTATTCCTTTTCCACCACTCACGCTCACCTCATTGTTCAAGACGAAGGCGAAGGTTTTCAGGGTATCGAAGAGTGGAACTCCTTTAACCGCAAACGACTTCAGCTATTTCAGGATCAAAACTTCGACGAGCTGGGCAACTTTGTCTCCTTCCGCACGCAGAAAAGTGACGAGCATGATGGTGGTAACGCCATGTTTGCTGCCGTGGAGTACTGGAACGATGGGGTTGTCTACAATGCCAAACGCAATGCCGTCGCGGTTGGTAAGACGTTTCCCCAACGCCGCGTCAGTGTTGATATTGGCAAATAAGGGCTAAAAAATCCGCCAGGGGTTCTTTTCAATCCCCTCGGCGGCATGAAAGGTCGGTTTGGTATAGGGTTCGCTGGCCTTTGCTAAGTCCCCCTGAACATCCGAAATCTTCCAACCCTCTTCTGTATGGTCAACATAAATCGTACCAAAGGCGCGTCCTTTACCCTCAACCCAAAAAGGCGCGCGCAGTTCTTCTGAACCGCTCGAGGGCTCCCAGGCGCCTAAACGAAACCCCGTGAGCTTTCCCGCTCCTTTTAGCTCGGTTTCTAGTACAGCGGTAAGATAACTAGCCCACGAAGGGTCAAGTAGGTCCTGAGCGATTTTTCCTTTGACTAAGGTCGCCAAAAAATTATAAGCGGTTTTTGCCGCGGGCTCGGCCAGGGTAGCTACAGTACCAAGAGTTTCATCTTGCTCCTGAGGCACGAGGTCGGGGTTCCGCACTTGAAGAAGAAACTCTTTGCCGCTGAGTAATTTTTCAAGGGCTGACTGGCTGGGTTTGACGGGAGGAGCCTGAGGTTGAGGTGGCTTAGCCGCCGAAGAAAGCGTTGTGCCTGCCAAAGGGTGAACTCCCGGCGGCGTTTTAACCTGAGAAAGAGATTTTGCGCCGTGAGGGGCACACGACAAAAAGGCACAAGCCATCAAGGTGACAGGGAACAGGATTCTCACAACCTGAAGCCTAGCCTATGACTGGACAGTGCGTCCAGAAGTACCTAAAATCTTGCTGTGAACGAGACTCAATCCATTCTTCATCACCTAGAAAATGACTTTATTCGCCCGGTGAGAGACCCGTTGTGGAAGCACATCTATTTAACGCCGGCGCTAGAAAGAACACTTCACCTGACCCCGTTTGTCCGCCTGGGGCGTTTGAGACAGCTGGGGCTGGCCGTTCAAGTCTATCCAGGGGCTACCCATACCCGGGCTAACCACAGTCTGGGGGTCTTTCATCTCGCAAAACGTATTATCCAAACTTTAGTCCGCTCACCGGCCTACCCGGGGCATCTTACCTTAGAAGGTGTACAGGCGTTTTTATGCGCCGCCCTTTTTCATGACCTGGGTCACTTTCCGTATGCCCATACCCTTGAAGACGGTTTAAATATGCCCCGGCATGAACAGCTTTCAGCCCAGGCCGTGCTTGCCGAGCCTCTAGGCCCTTTACTGCGCCGCGAGGTTGGGACAGATCCAGCCTTTGTCGCGGCGATTATCGATCATCGTTTAACTTACACCACAGAGTCAGAGCAGTTAGTTTTTTTTCGCCGCCTGTTGTCGGGTGTTCTGGACCCCGATAAACTCGACTATTTAAACCGTGACGCTTACTTCTGTGGGGTTCCCTACGGAATTCAGGATGCCGACTTTATTGTTAGCCAAATTGTCCCCCACCGTGAGTTCGGGATCGGATTGTCGCCGAAAGGAATTCTGTCGGTCGAACACCTGTTGTTTTCAAAATATCTGATGTATAAATCCGTTTACTGGCATAAGGGCGTGCGTTCCCCTTCCGCGATGATCAAAAAAGCTCTGCACTTGGCTCTTAAGGATGGCGTCCTCAAGAGCTCTGACCTCGTGAACGAGGATGATGTAAGTTTCGCCGTAAAGATGTCGGGAATGCCTCACCGGGCCTTGCAGAAAATTCCACTGGCGGAACAACCAGGTCGGTATATTACCCTCTGGGAACAAGCCTGGGATGAAAATGCCCTCTTTGCCCAACGGCTGGCGACCTTTGACGAAAAAGATGCCACCGAAGACGAAATTCGCCGTGAGATTGAGCGTCAAACGGGTGAGGCGCTTGATCCTGAAGATATCACCATCGATGTTCCCCACTCGGTTTCGTTTGATGTTGACCTGCCTATCCTCAAAGAGGGCCGAGCAACGCCATTTCCAGAAGCCGGTACCGTTTTCGATAAATCTGTTGTTCATGGCTTTACCACCCATCTTAAACGCCTACGCCTTATAGGTCCCGAACGCTTAAAAGGCCGAATCCGCAATGCACAAAGCTTTTTTGTGTAAACTCTGGGCTTTGACGAGTGACCTCGCCTTGCAACGCCGAGCGTCAGACCTTAAACTCAAGTCAGGAGTGATTGATGCGCGTCCATAATCTGATGAAAGATCTGGTCATTCAGAAGGTCGAGGAAATGTTGCCCGTTCATCCCAGTTTCTCTTTATGGGCAGCAGGTGAACAGTCTGGTGCCAAGCTGGACGTTGTTTGCTATGTACTCAATCGAATTCCTCCTCAATATGTCGTCTCAGGACGAGGATTGGCCTATAGCGAAACGCTTGACTACCGTGAAAAACTTCAAAAGTTGGCCGATGTAACCCGCTTAGTCAAAGAAGGGATGGAAGTCGTAGGCTCTCGTCGTCGGGAACGTTCCCAAGAATTGCCCCTTGAAACACACGATGGTAAGTTTTTTAACTTTCCTTCTATCATTGGACGGCTTCTGGATGGTTCTAATTTTTCTCCCGCTCATGACCTGAGCGTCAGCTTGTTGGCTGATGGACAATTGGTTCCTGTCATCGACCCCAATTGGCAAAACCCCTATCGACTGATTGCTAACACCGCCGGTACGTACCTGTTTTGGCCTCGACCTGTTCCGGCTCAACCCGGCGAAACTCTCAGGATCTTCAAGTTTGAACTAGCTGTTGAAGATCCGCGCTTTGAACCTCTCCACTACATGGTGGAACTGACTCTGACCGCGGAGAATGACTTTGTGGACTTCGTCAACACAACCGAAAGTTACCGGATCAAAGACCTGTACCTTTTTCCGCGCGACGACTTATAAGCTTTTCTTTCTTCTGTTCAGCTTTGGCGTTCCTGGGTTGCTTTCAGCGCAAACCGCTGCTCCCTCGCCTCAGGTTACCCCGTCTCTACCGGCCGAGGCTCCCGCCAGTCTATTTCAAACACAATTAGGTAGCGCTGACTTTCAAGCAACCGCCTTGGGCACTTGGACAGAACATCTAGGGTTTGGCTGGGGGGCTGGTTTCTCGTCACAAGGAACTGCCCCGTTTATGGGATATCCTGGATATGACCAGGGGTTTATTTTTCAACAGCTCCCCGACTTTGATCTGACCTTATGGTTACTCCGCCGATACTACTTTCAGGTCGGATACCATGGCGCCTTTACTAACAACACCTTTTTACTCGGCTACCTGGGGCGGGACAACGAGCTCCTTCGGTGGGCAAAACTAGGAAGCACCGCGATCGGGGTTCCTTCGCGAGCAGAACTTCCGGTACCCGCTGGGCAGCAAGGCGACCCCGCCTTGGCCTTTGAGCTAGGGACATCGTCGTCGGTCCATGACTTTTTAGCGAGGTACGAAGACAATAACACCGTCACGAAAGTTTTTTACGGGTCACGAGAAGCCAATACGGCAGTGCTTGACCCCTCAAGTTGGATCCAGGGCCGCTTTTTTAGCTTGCCGGCACAGGTGGCTTTACCAACGACACTCTCTGTACTCATTCAAGACCCCGCCGGTAGTACAGTCGTCCCCAGTGTTCCGTCTGGCGACCCGGGTTGGCTTAGTTCTCTTAGTGGCCTGCATGTCCGGCCAGCAACCTCGGCCGAAGTGTATCTTGACGGGACGCACGGTCTAGTTCAACTTCCCGCTACCAGTACCAAAATCTTGTTGGTAACATGGACCGGAGCCGGAGCCTCCTTTCAAGATCCTGTCTCGGGCCAAACCTATCAAGGCTTGAGCCTGCCCGGTCAAAGCGGATTTTGGTACGTGCTTTACCTTCCCGGTTCGTATTCTCCTTTTGAAAATAAAAATACCTATCCGTTGCCCTCAGGGACTCAGGCTAATGCCCTATTCTCAGTCACCAATAAAGATTCGTTGACTTCCCTTGCGGGTTATACCTTTTCGTGGATTCCAAGCCAGAATTACTTTACGTTGAC
Source organism: Spirochaetales bacterium (assembly GCA_013044245.1). Taxonomy (GTDB): domain Bacteria; phylum Spirochaetota; class Spirochaetia; order JABEVK01; family JABEVK01; genus JABEVK01. The sequence continues at coordinate 15,303 of JABEVK010000013.1, forward strand.
CAGTACCACGGGAACCTACCCTAACCTGCCGTTTCTGAATGCTACCGCAAGCCCCGGAGATTTGTATAAACCCAACCCGACGATGACGCCCCAGGGACGTGCGCTCAACCTCGAAATACAAGTGACCTCGTATGCAACCCAGACCGTTTCAAACTCGATCAACTTGGGAACAGGTATCCTACCGGGGAGTGTTGTCGTAACTCGAAACGGCCAAAGTGTCCCCGGAGCCGTGTATGATCCGGTTACCGGAACCCTGAACTTAGGACTTCCCCTGTACGACTCGGACCAAATTGTCGTGACCTACCAGACCGCCAACCAATTCTCGACCCCTACCGACTTGCGCCTCTACCAGGGGAACCATTGGGATCTGGGCCCCAGTCAGAGTCTTGAGGCCGCAGAAAGTTTTCAATGGAATCTTCAACAAAACCGGTTTACCACCCAAGATTCTCAAGCCCCCGGCTCGATTTCTAGTGCTTTGGAATGGAAAGGGCATAGCGGTGACTGGAGCTGGCTGGTCAATACCACGGGAGCGGCAGTTCTGGCCGACAGTACTGGTTACCGGGAACTGGCTGGATTAAATTCTCAAGGCACCACAGCTAACCTGAGCAGTCAAACGGTACGCCCCTCTGAAGCCCCTCAAACCCTGTCTTCGTCTTACACCCCGGGATTGACGACATTTTCGGCCACCGATTTTAATCGCGGCGCCCTCCTTTACCGCGACTACTGGAGTCTCGACCCCCTTTCGGGAGCCATGGTCCTGGCAAACGGTGGCAGTCCCGGCAACGAAAACCCCAATGCCCCCTTAGTCCCCTATGGAAGCAACGGGTGGACGGGACCCTACCTAATGCTGGGTTACGAAGGCAAAACGGATCGCTTGCTCAGTATCGAGTCGCAGTTAGGTGCCAATCAATGGGCGGGCGCTCAAGTGGTTTTTGATCGTGGGCTACCCCGCGATTTGTCGGGGACAGATGCGATCCGTTTAGACATCTGCTTGCCGGACACACTGCCCCCCGGCACCCGAATATTTTTTCAAGCGGGTAGTGTCGGCGAAGACATTGATGGCACCGGGAGTGTCGCACAAACCACAGGTGGTACCCGTCCCGGCATGACCTTTTACGACCAAACGCGAGGTGAAACCGTCGATTATCCGTTACCCGAAGGGTCCACCTGGACCAACGACGGCAATGGCGATGGGGTATTGTCACGTGACGGCTCTTTGCTTACCAGGGAACTGACCCCGCTGTTAAACGGTACCGATGGTATCCAAGGTGGAGCCGACCCTACGGGAGCCTTAAGTTTGACTAGCACCAACTGGCAAGAACTGACACTTCGCCTCACCGATGCTGAACGCGCCCTTTTACGATCAGCAGGGGGCTGGCGCATCGTTGTCGTGAACCCGGGCGCCTCCTGGAGCGCCCCCGCTCGCGTTCTAGCAGAATCGGCCGAGTTTGAAGGCTCCGCATTTGCCCCACAAACGACTTCAGGAACAAGTGGAACTACCGTTCGCGAAATTCCCGAAACTTCAGAAATCGCACCAGCGCCCCAAAGTCTAGAAAGCTTGTACCCCGAAATTTCCAACCGCTTTAATGCCTCTGCCCTCAATATTCAGGTTATGGAACTCTTAGCCGCTTCTGATTACTCGCTGATCGCGACCATTTCGCCGTTTCGGTATCAGGTCTGGGGCCAGCTTGTCTTTTATTACCGGTATGCCGGAGGACTACCCGGAACGGTAACGCTGAACGCCGCAGACCCCTCAGGAAGGGGCCTGAGTGTGTCTTGGAACCCCGTCGCCGGCGCTACCACCAACTGGCACAAGGCAGTGATCGACCTCAAAGCGATGACACTGAAAGTGGATGGGGTTACCCAAGGTAGTGTTCACTTAGACACCAGCTCCTCAGATTGGGATCACCTGACCTTAAGTTCAAGCGGTTCGCAGGGTGTTACGGCCTATTTTGCCGAAATTCACGCCGAAGATCCGCTTTGGGAACTAAAGGGGACTGTCCGAGCCTCGGGTACCTGGCAACAGCCCCAGGCCTGGAAGGTTCAAGATTTTTCTGTAGTCAGTGGCACTCGAGTGACGGCCACGACCACAACGAGCGGCAGTACTGCGGCAGAACCAACCTGGTCAGGAGAAAGTGATGTCGTTACCAACGTTCTAGGGTCACGATGGAATGTGCAAACCACCATGGCGGCCACTCCCGGCGCCTCCCAGCTCCATGGGGCATACGATGCCTCCTTACCCCTAGGCCCGCTGGTACTATCTGAAAAATTCTCAGATTACGGCTCACGACTCGAAGAAGCCCATCTGGATTTGCCCGACTTCGGCATCATGGATGTCTCGGCATCGGCGTTAGGACCGCCGCTTCGCCTTGAGCAAAATTACCAGGCTTCGTGGAGCCGTTGGTTTGCCCCCTTTATTCCCCTCACGGATGGCTTAAGCACACAGCTAACCTGGCATGAGATCCGCAACACCGCCATTAACCTCGCCCCCTTTGCTCAACAATGGGTGGACAGCTGGGATTGGCTAAGGGTGAGAACCGACGTTCCCGACTATACACAGGCCATGGCATCCTTGTCGTGGCTCGAAAGCCCTTCGTTAGAAAGCCGCCCATGGGGCTGGAACCTGCAA
>JABEVK010000001.1 GCA_013044245.1 Spirochaetales bacterium
AGACTGGCTACATCTTGCTGATGGTAGTAGTACGTGCTCTGGTTGCCCGCCGCGTCCGTGACGTTGATTTCATACGTCAGGGTGTCTCCATCGTTCTGCTTTGTCAAAGCGCCACCGTCGGTATCTTTGAGCTTAAACCGTGTCGACCACGTGTTGGTGCCATCGGCGGGCTGAGAGCCAATTTTAACCGGGGCGCTAGGCACTTTGTTGTCCCATAGGGTGACTTGCACACTGGTTATGGGCGAGGGGTCCCAGGCTGACCCGGAAATATCTACGTAATCACTAAAAGTTGGTGAGCTGGAGTTTTTGAGCAAGGGGTTGAAATACGAGTTGGGGGTACTAACTAAGACAGTGGGGGGAATATTATCAACATTGACGATTACCGAGGTTTGCGTGGTTTTTCCCGAGGTAGCAATCGCTGTGGCGACAAGGGTCTGTTGACCATCAGGTAAGTTATCGGTGCCTGTGGTTCCCGTGGGGATATTGCAGGTCCACGTGCCATCGGTGTTCAAGGTCGCCGTCAGTGTCTTGGACCCAGAGGCGGAAGGGTAAGTCACCTCAACAGATTTTAAAGACATATCATCGGCGGCCTTTCCTTGCAGAGCAATCGTTCCCTTCAAGTAGGCATTTGCGGTGGGGGAGCTAATCGAGATCGTGGGGGGGTAAAGATCAATCTTAGGACCAAGTCCGGCGTTAACCGCTTGGCAAGTAGCTAAAGTAAGACCAAGTGAAATTGCCAGAATAGCTCCCGCTATCCTGGCAATAACCGTATTTTTACCCTTCATGTCACCCTCTCTTCCCAGTATCTTACTCTATCGGCAGAGTGTCCCGTAAACTATTGTAACATGGTTAGAGAAAGTGGACAAATAAAATTTTAAAACTTTACGTCGAATTTTATGCTCCTCATAAAGTTCCTCCGCTCGTCAGGCAGGGCGTCCGCGTCATTTTCTTCATTGAAATTGCTCCTGTGGGGCAGGCTCTTAGGCATTTACCACACCGAATACATTCATTACTATCAATAAAGATAAAAGTAGTTTCTTTAGCACTAACCGCCTCGGTATAGCCGGTGGGTACTCCTTGATCATCGCGAAAGATACGGCTTACTCGTTTGATACAGGCTCGAGGTGCGGCCTCGATGCACCAATCGCAGTGAATGCACTTATCTTGATCGATCTCAAATTTATGATTACAGAGGTAACAGCGGGTCGCATGGGCCAAGATATCCTGACCGGTATGGCCTTTTTCAACCTCAGTTCCTTCTTGAACTCGTTCGCTGAGTGTAGCCAGCGGCATGGCGGGGGGGCGTTGAAGGTCATGGTCACGGGTTCTACCAGTTTGAACACGGTTACGAATCAACGACACCGCCACGTGGTAACGCTTGCGCACTTGGCCCATTAAAAACTGATCCATGGCATCGGCAACGGCTTTTCCTTCAGCTACGGCGTGGATTACGTCAGAGCTGCCGGTTAAAAAATCTCCGGCGCAAAAGAGCTTGGGCTGTGTAGTCTGGCGATCTGGCTGCACCCCGACAGGCAAGAACGCCGTGTCACTGTCTTGACCAATGGCGACAATCAGGTAACGGCACGGCAACGTGAACTCGCTACCAGGAAGGGGCGCGATGCCGGGTTTTCCTCCGGCAGGGTCTTCTTGAATTAAATTACGTTGAAACACAATTCCCGTGACCTGATTCTTGTCGTCGGTGAGAATTTTGACCGGTGTGGCCAAGGTTCTAATGTCGATTTTTTCTAAAAGAATCTCTTCACGTTCTTCAAGGTCAGCGGCCATAGCCTGTTCGGTTCTTCGGTAGGCAAGGGTCACCCGATTTCCTGAACCTATCAACCGTTGGGCGGCGCGTGCGCAAGCCCGAGCGCAATCGACTGCCGTAAAGCCACCACCGATGACCACTACGTCACCCGATAAGCTGGTTATGTCGCCGGAATTGTAAGCTTTCATAAAGTCTAAACCGTTCCAGAGGCCGCTACCCGCTGGAAGTCCTAAATCTTTCGATTTCATCGTTCCGGTGGCAAGCAGGACAGCGTCGTAGGTTTCGAGCAGGTTTTGTAAGCGTGCCTGATCGACATTCGCGCCCAGCTTAACGTCTAACTTGCCGCTGATCAGCTGAATTTCGCGCTCAACCTTGTCGAGAGGTAAACGAAAGCGCGGGATACCATCGACCATCATACCGCCCAGATGATCTTCGCGTTCAAAGAGGGATATCTGATGACCATACCGAGAAAGTTCACGAGCGGCGGTAAGGCCTGCCGGACCACCGCCTATCACCGCGATCTTTTTTCCAGTGGGGCCGTACCAAGCCGGTAAAGCCTGAGGCGTGGGTGAATGGTCGGCACCGGCCCGTTTCAGGTGGCAAATATGTACCGGTCCTTGAATATTGGTCCAATTATGACGGCAGGCATCTTCGCAGGGACGGGTACATACCCGGCCTAACACTCCAGGAAACACATTATCTTCGAGGTTGATGCGGTAGGCTCGTTCTGGGTCCCCCTGTGCCAAAGCCTGAATATAGGCCGGAACATCCGTCTTGGCAGGGCATGCCTCCTGACAAGGAACATCTTTGGCTAACGTCAGGTGATCTTTTTCGGCTTCTCCTAGTCCTTCGGTTACACTCAGTTCACTGGGGCAAGGAGCTTTGGCGTATTCGTACTTCATTTTTGAAAAACCTCCTGTTGAAAGGCTGCGAGTCCTACACGGACAACAGTTTGTGTCAACGTTTCATTTTCGTGACGCCAGCGAACAAACGCTTCAAGAACGGTTTCAACTACCGCGGGGCAATCGTCTTTTTTAAATTGGCCGAGTATCTGTCCAAAGGCTTTCTGATCACCGCCTATGAGCATTTCATAACCTTCTTCGGAACCTTGTGTTTCATTGCGCAGGCGCATACCACGGAACCCTATATCGGTAATGCGATACGGCGAACAAGAATTGGGACAGCCCGTGATATTGATTAAAACTTTATCACGAATCTGGGCGAATTGGGGTAAGCTGACGACAGGAAGCAAGAGCTTATACAAGGCTCTGGTCTCAGACACTGCTTTGGGGCAGTAGGTCGTACCCACACAGGGTACAATGTCGCTAATCGTATACGCGCCTTCGGTGCTCAAGCCGGTTTCTTGAACAGCGGCTTTGACCACCGAAACCTTGTCCGGTTCGATACCGTGGAGCTCAAGGTTTTGGCGGTTGTTGGTATAAACTTTTTGATCCGCGTACATTTCTGAAAGTTCGGCGATCCGGCGCAACTGATGGTGGTTAAGTTCACCGCCTGGAACGATAATGCGCACAAGGGCTTTTCCGTCGCTTCCTGAGTTTTCTGTTAGCTCGGCTAAAGGACGATCAGGGACGGCCGGACCGGTATCTTCTACAGGGCCGGTTTCTAAGTCCGAGACATCGACACCTTCGGCATCTAAATGTTCCAGAACCCACATCCGTACTTGTTCCAGACCTTCTCGGGCGACAACGACTTTAAGTCGGCTTGTGGCTCGATTGAACCGGTCACCATAATCACGAAAGGTCAGCGCCACGGCACGTGCCACGGCCAGAACTTTGTTCTCAGGAAAAAATGAAAACAGTTCTTGACCGACGTAGGGGTCCCACCCCATACCACCACCGACAATAGCTTTAAAACCGCGAACGGTTTTTCCGCCCTGTTCCTTTTGCACGGCGATCAGTCCCAGACAATTGATATACGGTTGGGCGCACCCTGCTGAACAGCCCGAAAGGGTAATTTTAAACTTACGGGGAAGGTTATCGAGGTCTTCGGCATCACCCAAAAACTTTTGTAGTTTTTGTGCCCAAGGTCGAACGTTGAGACGGCGATACGGACAGGTCTCGGCCAAAGGGCATGCCGCAATCTGGCGGGTGACGTCACCACACCCATGCTTGGTAGTAGTGCCTTCTTGCGACAAGCCTCGAATCATATCGGCTAAACTGCCCAGTTTGAGCCAATGAAACTGAAGAGCTTGCCGAGTCGTGACGGAAATGAATCCTTGGCCGTACTTTTCTGAGACGCGTGCGATATTACGGGCTTGGGCGCTGGTCATCACTCCACCAGGGGTGACAATCCGCGCCATGTGGTTGCCAGGTTGACGACTACCATAAATTCCATACCACTTGGCAATGGTTTTTTCGGATTTACTCATGGCACCCCGGCGGGCAATTTCATCCAAGTCGATGGTCAGACCGGCATCTTTAATTTCTTCGTCTTCACTGCGCAGTTCCATGGTCAATTTGCGTTGCATAGGCATTTCTCCTTCTAAGACTCTTCAGCGGATCTGTTTGTTTACGTTAGTCGTGATAAAACAAGAGTGTCGAGATATATCGTTCGCCGGTATCGCAGGCGAAAGTGACAACCGTCTTTTGAGCATTCTCGGGGCGTTGGGCGACGGTACGAGCAGCCCAGACGTTTGCACCTGTGCTGATGCCTGCCAATAGGCCTTCTTTGAGGGCTAAGTCTTTGGCCGCTTCAATGGCAGTTGTCGATTCTACCGTCACTACTTCATCGAGGAGGCTTCGATCCAGATTATCAGGGATGAACCCACCGCCAATACCCTGGATCATATGCGGTCCAGCGGGTTTACCCAAGATTACAGCGCTGGTCGAAGGTTCTACCGCGATCACCTTAAGTTGGGGGTTTTTTTCTTTAAGGTAGCGTCCTGTACCCGATAAAGTTCCCCCCGTGCCGACACCAGCAATCAAGATGTCGATGTTCCCGTCGCAAGCTTCCCAAATTTCGGGCCCTGTGGTCCGAAAATGGGCCTGAGGGTTTTCAGGGTTTGAGAATTGACTTGGTTGAAAACTGCCAGGGATCTGTTTCAAAAGTTGTTCGGCTTTAGCTATGGCGCCTAGCATACCGTCACTGCCTGAGGTAAGGACAATTTCGGCACCAAAAGCTTGTAAGAGTTTTCGGCGCTCCACGCTCATCGATTCGGGCATGGTTAAGATCAAACGATACCCTTTGACGGCGGCAATCCAGGCAAGGCCTATCCCCGTGTTACCCGAGGTCGGTTCAATCAAGGTCGCACCGGGTTGTATTTTTCCTTGTGCGGCGGCGGCTTCAATCATGGCTAAAGCTATACGGTCTTTGACACTGGAGCCAGGGTTAAATAACTCTAATTTGGCTAAAACGTTGAGGCCGGGGGCAAAACGCGAAAGCCGTACTAAGGGGGTTTTGCCGACCAGCGCTGTGAGGTCTGAGGCGATGTTCATTGAGGTGACTCCTTGACAAGATGTTTTTGAATACGACGGTGAGCCAGGCGTAACGCGGTTGAATATCCTAAGGCTCGACGAACCAATTTCAACGTCCATGAGTTTTCGAGGGTAGATAGAGTGGCCATAACCGACCCAGAGGGAAGAAACTGGCGGACCTTGATCCAAAAGTCTGCCTCTTTTTCTTGTCTCGCAAACCAGGGTTCTAGCTTTTTTCGTAAGCGCGCCGAAAAGAATGCGGCTTGCCCTTTGGTCGAAAGGCCCGCCAAAAGATGAGGGGTTTCGATCAAGCTCATAAACCAGGTGTTGCACAGCGGTTTTGTATCGATGACATTCACGAGAACTCCGGCCCGCTCTCCGGCTTTTGCGATTCGTTGGTTGAGGTGTTCATCGAGTAAATCGCTGACAATAAACGTAGCATCACGGATGACGGCCTCAAGATCGCAGTCGGCGGCGACAACCGGATGCACCGGTATTTCGCGTTGTCGTGGTAGTTCGAGCTTTTCTTTAACTTCTGAAAGTTTTCCTGCAGGAAATACCAAGGTACTGGTTGCCATTGGCGCTTCGGGTACAATCAAAAGTTCGTCCGCAAAAAGAGCAAGTTTTTGAGATTTTTGTAACCCTTCGCCACGTTCGCCGCCAAAGACGACAGCTCGCCGAATGTTGACCATCAACGGCATATACACGGTATTACCTCCCTCGGCGGAGCCAGGTCCGCAAAAGTTCTACAAGATAATCCCGTGCTTGCCGCGCTAAGCGGGGCTGTTGCCCTTGTGACGATACAGCGAGCAACCAGCCCTCTACCTGGGTCGCCGCCAGAGAACGAAAACTCCCGTTCGACCCGGCATTAACCAATAAACCGTGTCGATGAGACTCGGTGACGATCGCTTGATTGACGGCAGGGTCATTGGTAAAGGCGTAGACCAGCACGGCACCAGCCAGATCGCTGGGTTGCCAAAGCTTATACAAAATTTCGTGTTCGCTAAACTGTTCGGCTAAGCGAAGGGTTTCGGCCGAAACCTGTGGGGCGATAAGCCGCAAGCGCGGAGAAAATGGGAGCATACCTTTCAGTTTTGATTCGGCACCTTTTCCACCACCAACCACCACAACGACTCCGTTCTCGATATTCACAAGGATCGGGAGAACCCGAGGAGAGACTTGTTGACGGTGTGGCTGAACATCGTGGTCAGGCATCACAGCACCCAATCAACCAAGATGTTACTTTCTTGTAGACGACGGGTAATGTTGTTCACTTGAGGTTCAATACCCAGCCCCGCCTCGAGTTCGACGATGAACAAATCGGTGGGGTTGGCTAGGCGGATAAAAAAGGTGGTTTCTTCTGCGTCGAGGTCAGGAACGGCGGTTATCAAAATGGTTCCGGCATCGGTAAACAAATGGGCGGCTTCACCGAGGCGTCGCAAAAACTCCCACCTATCGTCTTGACCCGCAAGGTCGGCTTGTAAGCCTGACAGAGCACTCGACAAACCGAGGTAGTAAACATAACGACCACCAAGAAAAAGTTTTTCCTCGAGCGCCCGACCTAAGTGGAAGAGTTCGCCTGCGTCAGAACCCGAAAGTAAAACAAACGCCGAGCGTTGTCCGTAGCGTCCTGAACGGAGTCCGGGGGTAAGGGGACTGCGGTCCCAGTTGCGTTCTCGATCGGCAAGGTGTCGCTCCAGCAGACGGTGTTCCTCACCCAAGGACTGCAAAATGATCCCGCCGCCGGCAATCTCCCATTCGTCGACTAATACGAAACGACCCGTTGGCGCCAAGTCGGTTGAAAGATCAAAGGCGACATTCTTAGCAGTTTCGAGAATACACTCGGCCACCTCATGCTGATCGACTTGTTTTTTTGTTCCGCTTGAAAGGTCTGAGGCATCGAGCACGGAAAGAATCTCTTCAATCCATACCGGAGCTTCGGCCGTGTGCATCTTGAGCTTGTACTTTTTGCCTGTGAGAAGGGGGCCTTTGCCCATCCAAAAAATATTAGCACGAAAGCGGTTGGCAACCGCGGGAGGTCGTTCGTTGGCCAGGGTCATTAGCTCACCGGGGCGTACGTAGAGTTCTGGTTCTAAGGTAAACCCGGCGGACTTTCCTGGGCCCCATTGCGACGGTGTTTCTCGGTTAAATTCTTCAAAGGATTTCACAACGGCGCTTTTCTGGGAGGGGTAGAAAACCACCTGAGCGCCAGGGGTGATTTGACCAGACTCTATCCGTCCGGCTGTGATTCGCCGGTCATCGCCTTCTTCGGTAAACTTGTAGACATCCTGAACCGGCAGACGGAAGGGCTTGTGTTCCAGCAGTGCTTCTTTTTGAAACTGGTCGATTTGTGCCAACAGCGGAGGACCTGAAAACCAGGACATTCGTGCTGATGGTGCGGTCAGGTTTTCACCATGAAAGGCGGCCAAGGGCAAGAACGCCAGCGGTTGAATACCCAGCCTCGCTAAAAAGGCTTGGTATTCATCACGGATGGCCTCAAAGACTTCTTGGCGGTAGTCAACCAAATCCATTTTATTGACAACAACGACCACTTGGCGTATGCCCAATAACGAAAGCATCGTACCGTGCCTTCTTGAGTTTTCACGAACACCTTCTTTGGCATCAATGATCAGAACTGCGGCTTCGGCCCGTGCCGCCCCGGTGATCATATTTTTTAAAAACTCGATGTGGCCGGGGGCATCGATTATAATATAGTCGCGGGTTGCCGATTTAAAAAAGCTTCGTGCTGTATCGATGGTGATGCCCTGGGCTTGTTCGGCCTTGAGGGCATCGAGCAAAAAGGCGTATTCAAAGGGTTTTGCCGTTCGAGCGCACTCTTGACGAACTTGGTCGAGTTTGCCATCGGGCAAACTGCCGGTGTCAGCTAACAGACGACCAATGACGGTTGACTTACCGTGGTCAACGTGACCGACCACAACCAAATGAAATTGTTCGCGTTCATTTTGTATCATGTTGCTTTCCTTTGTGGGCACCTTTATTTACCAGTGTGGTGGCAAGTCACATGTAACCATCACGACGAAGACTTTCTAGCCCGCCACCGTCTTTGTCCTGGGCCCGTCCCGCACGTTCGGCGATGTGGGCAAACTTTCCTGTTCGCAATTCGGCAAGAATCTCTTTGACGTTCCGGGCTTCGGAGGCTACTGGTTGGGTGCACGGATAGCACCCGAGACTACGGTAGCGCTTACCCTCCCCTCGGTTGAAATAGAGGTCAGTCACCGGGATGTTCTCACGGTCGATGTATTCCCAAATATTGAGTTCTGTCCAATCGAGCAAGGGGTGAATTCGGATATGCGTCCCAGGGGCGAAATCGGTCTTGAATTGGTTCCATAGCTCAGGGGGTTGATCGTCGACGTTCCAGTCATTGTGCTTGTCACGGGGCGAAAAATACCGTTCTTTACTGCGGCTTCCTTCTTCATCAGCGCGAACGCCAACGATGACGCCCGTATAGGGTTCTTTGTCGGGATCTTGTTCGTACTGACCTGTGGTGTGGTTAAGTCTCCAGCGGGGCCAGTCCCCAGCTAGGGTGTGTTTTAACGCTTCAGATTTCAGGCTTCCGCAGCAGGTAAGTCGATCAACCTTCCCCAAGGGAAAAGTTTGCCCTTCTTGAAGCGCTTTAGTGTTTTGCCCCCAAACCATGTTAAGCTTCCATTCTCGGGCCAGCTGATCGCGGTAAGCAATCATTGCGGGTATTTTATAAGAGGTGTCAATGTGGACCAGCGGAAGGGGAACATGCCCAAAGAAGGCCTTGCGTGCCAACCACAACAAAACGGTACTGTCCTTACCGATGGACCATAACATAGCTAGGTTCTTGAACTTACGGAAGGCCTCGCGAAAGATGAATACCGACTGAGCTTCAAGTTTATCAAGATGGTCCATGGGCTTTCTCTCTTTGAAAACGAAATTTTGGTTCGACGGCCAGGTGCAGGCCACATTCTTTGTGCTCGGGATTTTCCCACCACCAACGACCAGCTCGCTCTTCTTCGCCGTCAGCGATGGGGCGTGTGCAAGGTGCGCAACCAATACTGGGGTATCCCTGGGCGTGAAGGACACTAACCGGAATTTTGTGAACAGCGATTTCGGCTTCGATTTGTTGTTGTGTCCACTCGGCTAAGGGGTTGATTTTGATGAGACCAAAGGCTGAGTCCCACTCTAAAAGGGGGAGTTTTTGGCGTGTGGCTGCTTGATCGGCACGCCGACCGGTAATCCAAGCCCTTTTCCCCTTCAAGGCGCGTTTCAAAGGCTCGACTTTACGAACCTGACAGCAGGCTTTACGGCTTTCTAAGCTCCGGTAAAAACCGTTGATACCCTGAGTGTTGACGTAAGTTTCTACGGCACTAGCCTCGGGGTAGACCCCGCGCACAGGCAGACGAAAGGTCGATCGGTTGGCTTCCCAAAGTTCATACGTCGCGGGATGGAGTCGGCCGGTGTCTAGGGTAAAAATATCCAGAGACTTTGGCGAAAGGCCCAAGGTGGCCACAGTCTGATCCAGGTGCCACAGCAATAGTTGGTCTTCTCGGCCCAATGAGGTCGAAAACGCCAAATCGGGGCTAAAGGTTCGAAGTGCCCAGGCCAGAAAGTCGCTTAGGCTGAATGTTTTTACCGTTTCGAGCCATTCGGGCCAGTCCCTAGGGAGGGTGTCCATAGCAAATCCTTCTTAACGTGGACCAGTCTTGTTGATCAATCAGACAAGCCGCGTCCGTTTGCTAGGTATCATAATCAATACACTAGAATATGTCAACATTCAAAGGTTTCCTCTTAGAATTTTCTTAACGAATAAAAAGTTTGGTTGCTCCCTGAGCCCGGTCTGACTTATGCTCGTCGTATGTCACAACGTTCACCTCTTTCTGAGTCAGAGTCGGTAGTCAACTTGTTTTGGCACCGCTACCGGGGCCTTTTTATTCTAGGAGTGTCTTTTGTCGGTATCGAAGCCTTTTGTGACTTGCTTCAGCCCACACTCTTGGCTCAACTCATAGACGAAGGTGTCCGTCAGCACCGCCTGGACCTGGTGGCCCACCAGGGTCTTTTTATGCTGTTGATCGCCGGGATCGGGGCTGGGGCTGCTTTGATTCGTAACCGACTGGCTAGTGTGGTGTCGCAAAAGTTCGGTGCGGATTTGCGGTCGGTGTTGTATCGTCGTGTTCAAGGTTTTACTCACCGTGAGTATTCTGGCTTTGAGCCGTCAACTTTGGTGACCCGTTTGACTAATGACGTCACGCAAATACAGAACTTCGTCAATGGCATCATGCGGGTTTTTGCAAAAGCTCCCCTTTTGGGCGTAGGAGCCTTGGTGATGGCTGCCTTACTCAACCTCAAACTCTCATTGATTTTTTTGGTCGTGGTACCGTTGGTCGCGTTGGCAGGTTGGTGGAATGCATCGCGCGGGTTCCCCTTGTTCCGGTTGGTTCAAAAAGGTGTTGATAGGGTTAACTCGTTGGTTCGAGAGGTCTTGCGCGGAATTCGAGTGGTCAAGGCTTTTGACCAGTTTGCTACCGAACGAAAAAGGTTTGCCGAGGCGAACAATGACTTGTCGACGACTTCGACAACGGCAGGGCGTGTTGTTGCCTTGTTTAACCCGTTGGTTTCTTTAATTGTCAATTTAGCGGTGGTTTTTCTTTTATCGTGGGGAAATGCCTTAGCAGCACGGGGCCAAATGGAGCCGGGAACTATCATCGCTTATGTGAACTATATTACGCAGATCCTGTTCGCTTTGGTTATGACTGGGTTTGTATTGATGGTCTTTGTGCGGGCAAAAGCCTCGGTCGAGCGTGTCACAGAAATTATTAAAGCACCTCGTTCAGGGTTAAAGGTTACCGGAACGTTCCAGGCGAAGTCACTGGGCAAACTTGAGGCTCGTGAGCTGAGTTTTCGCTTCCCCGAGGCTGAAATGTGGACTTTGAGGGGGCTGTCGTTTAGCATTGACGAAGGTATGATGGTAGGAGTTTTGGGCGCCATGGGGAGTGGAAAATCAACCCTGGCACGGCTTTTACCTCGTTTTTTTGACCCCGATGAAGGCGTTTTACAGGCTGGTGGACGGCCTCTTCCCGAATGGGACCTGGGCCTTTGGCGTCAACAGTTAGCCTGGGTACCAGAAAAAGCCGTGCTTTTTGGTGGCACAATCCGCGAAAATCTGTTGTGGGGACGAGCTGACGCAAACGACCGAGAGTTGGCTCAGGCCTGCGAAATAGCGCAAGCGTTGAATTTTATTGAAAGCTTTCCTCTGGGGTGGGATACGCCCGTGGGGCAACGGGGTATGACTCTTTCAGGAGGACAAAAACAACGCTTGACGCTCGCCAGAGCTTTGGTCAGACGTCCTAACTTGCTGATTCTTGATGATTCGTTCAGTGCCCTCGATGCCTGGACCGAGTCCCAAATTTTTAAAGCGATGAAAACCCTTTTGGGACAAATGACGATTTTTCAAGTGTCGCAAAAGGCTTCGGCAGTTCGGCAGGCCGATATCATTTTGGTTTTAGAGCAAGGGCAACTGGTGGGGGCCGGGACCCATGACCAGCTGGTAAAAGCTTGCTCCGTGTACCGCGAAATTCTCTTATCCCAGGGGGTCTCGTATGTCTGATCGGCACCACCCCAGCCAAAATTTTACTTCTCGGCGCGATGCTCGCTTTGCCCCCCCGGTAACAGCGAAACGTCCCTGGCAAACCCTAAAACGTATGTCGCACTGGTTTAAGCCCCAGAGCCACATGATGGTTTTTATGGCAGTCGTCGTGCTCTTGGACGGTCTCATCGTCCTGACTCTCCCGTGGTTGATGGGAAAAAGCATCGACGCACTGGGTCGTGGTCTTGGCTGGCTCTTGCTCGCCTTGCTATCGGGGTACTTGCTGGATGCCTTATTAAATACCACACAGCAGTGGACGATGGCCGGGCTCTCGCAACGGGTGGTGGCAGGGGTGCGCACGAGCTTGTTTGCCAAGCTTGACCGCTTACCTGTGGCCTTTTTTGACTTTCGGCCGGACGGTGACCTGATGAGCCGGTTTACCAACGATATTGACGCTGTGAGTTCGGCCATCGCCCAATCTACCACTCAGCTGATGAGTTCGGTGATTGCCGTTGTGGGATCACTGACGATGATGTTGCTTTTGAGCCCTTTGTTGACGTTAGCCGCCTTACTGGGTGCGCCCTTAGTTGTTGTGCTTAGCCGGGTGATCACGTCGCGTACCCGAAAGCTGTTTCAAGAGCAGCAACGGACTTTAGGACTGTTAAACGGTCACATCGAAGAGACTATCACGGGATTCGATATCGTTAAGGCGTTTCATCGCGAAGAAACCGTGGTACAAGAATTTGAAAGACAAAATAGCCGTCTGGCTCAAATTGCTGTTCGAGCGCAAACCTGGGCGGGGTTGGCTATGCCCTTAACCAACGTGATTGGCAACCTCAGTTTTGTCGCCGTCGGTGTGAGCGGTTCATGGATGGCGCTTCAGGGCTGGGTCACTGTGGGCCTTATTGCCAGCTTTTTAGTGTATTCTCGTCAGTTTGTTCGACCGATCAACGACTTAGCAACCATTTGGAACACCCTTCAAGCTGCTTTAGCGGGGGCCGAACGTGTTCTTGAAATTATGGACGAGCCAGAAGAGGCCGATGTTCCAGGAACCGTTTGGCAAGATGGCCATGGCGATGTCCAGTTTCAGAACGTATCTTTTAGTTATGTTCCCGGCAATCCTGTGCTTCATGATGTTAGCTTTCATGTACCTGCCGGTGAAACCTTGGCTCTTGTCGGCGCTACGGGGGCGGGCAAGACCACGGTGGTCAACCTCCTAACCCGCTTTTACGAGGCCAGCGAAGGAAAGGTCTTGTTAGATGGCCGGGATGTGAAGGATTACACCCGTTCAAGCTTGCGAAAGGCCTTCGGGGTGGTTTTGCAAGATACTTTTTTGTTTTCTGGGACTGTTCGAGACAACCTGAGGTATGGTTGCCCTGACGCTACCGATGAAGAAGTGGAAAAGGCGGGAGTGTTGTCGCACGCCGATGCGTTTATACGGCGTCTACCTCATGGTTATGATACGCACCTCACCGAAGGGGGTGCCCAACTCAGTCAGGGACAAAGGCAGCTTTTAGCAATTGCCCGCGTCGTTTTGATGGATCCGCCTCTTTTGATCCTTGATGAAGCAACGAGCAACGTTGATACGCGGACGGAGTTGCAACTACAGCAGGCCATGCTTTCATTGCGAAAAAACCGAACCAGCTTTGTCATCGCCCACCGACTTTCAACAATCCGGGAGGCGCATACCATTCTTGTTTTGGACCAAGGCCGAGTTGTCGAACGAGGCAATCATGAGCAGTTACTGAATGCGAGAGGCGTCTATGCCCGTTTATACGAGAGTCAAACTCTGGCGTAATTTTGCACCGACCGATTCGATCCAGGCGTGACGAGCTTCGTAGGTCGAGTGATAAGTGTCAAAAAAAGTGTAGATCTGGGCATCGGAAATACCGCAATACGAGAAAATATTGGTTTTCCAGATTTCAGCTGGGGGATAAAGACCATCAGGACGGGTATAGTCAGTGGTGTTGAACACAAAGGCTTGTTTGCCTGCTAAAAGCTCTACTTTTCGAGATGAAAGAAACTCGTTGCCCTCAAAATCATAGGCAAATCCGGGACGAAACGTCCGGTCGATAAAGCCTTTTAACAACGCCGGGGGGCCGCCCCACCAGTCGGGGTGTACAAAAACAAAAACCGAGGCGTTCCTTACTAGCTCAGAATAGGTTAACACAGTTTCATCAAAGCTGAAGCGTCGGGGTAACTCATCGGCAGGGAGTACTGGCGAAAACGAACTCCGGTAGAGATCGAGAAAGTCGACATGGTAGTCGCGGGATAATTCTTGAACGGCTTTTTCAGCAATGGCTTGGTTGAAACCTGTTTTATTCGGGTGGCACAGGACCACGAGCGCTTTGTTCACGGTATTCCTCATCTTGATTACTAATTGACTCTCAAGATAGCATAAAGGAACGACGGGGGGCAAGTAATCCCGACATTGGTAGTCAGCATTAGCAGCGGACTTTTCTTGGTTACCATTAAAAAAATCACGAATTGAAGCTTTCAGGCTTGAACAAACCCGGGATTTCGCCTATTTTGAGGAGTGTCAATACCTGATTATGGTAATAAGGTATCAGGAGGGCTACGGTGGCAACCGTCGATGAAGTTTATACGGCACTTAGTGAAGTTCTTGACCCAGATTTGGGTCTTCCTATTCTCGATCTGGGCTTGATTTATCGAGTGGATGTTCTTGAGGACCGAATCGAAGTAGATTTTACGCTGACTTCTCCTGCCTGTCCGGTTGGGGATCTGCTCGTAGAGGATATTCGTGAAACGGTAAAGGCGAGAACCGCAGTCGAAAATGTTCAGGTTCAGATTGTTTGGGACCCTCCCTGGAGTCAAGAAATGATGAGTGATGAAATGAAACTATCGCTGGGATTTCCCATCTGAGATATGGGTTTTTCCCTTTGACAAGGAGCGCGCATGAAAAGTTTGATTATTGAAGGCCTGAAGGCTGAAATTGAAGGAAAGCCCATTTTGCATGGCGTGGATCTTGAAATCAAGACCGGCGAGTTTCACGCTCTTATGGGGCCTAATGGCCATGGAAAGTCGACACTTGCCAACATTTTGATGGGACATCCCAAGTACACTGTCACCGGCGGTTCAGTAAAGCTTGATGGAGTCAACATCCTCGAGCTGGATGTGCCTGATCGGGCCAAGGCAGGGTTGTTCCTTGCTTTTCAGTACCCGGTTGAGATTCCCGGTGTTACGGTGGGTAAGTTTTTAAAGCGCGCGGCTGAAATTCAGGCTGCTGCCAGAAAACAACCTTTTACGGTGAGTCAGTTTTTGAAATCTGTTCGAGAGGACATGACTTTTTTAGAAATGGATCAAGGTTTTATTAACCGTTACCTGAACGAAGGCTTTTCGGGCGGTGAGAAAAAACGGATGGAGATTCTTCAGCTGTTAACGCTTAAGCCCAAATTTGCAGTTTTTGATGAAACGGATTCTGGGTTGGACATCGATGCACTCAAAATCGTTTCGAAAGGCATCAACCGAGTCAAAGGACCTGAGTTTGGGGGCTTGATCATTACTCACTACCAACGAATTTTGAACTACGTCAACCCTGATAAAGTCCATATCCTTTACAAGGGAAAAATCGTGACCAGCGGCGGCACAGAGCTTGTGCATCAGCTGGAAGAAAAGGGCTACGACTGGGTCAAAGACCAGTTCGGCGCCTAAAAAGGAGACCTGTATGTCCAGTGAACCGGCCTTAAACGATTTTGCGGTTGATTACAAGTATGGCTTTTCGATGCCCGAAACTGGTGTCGTTAGAGCTGAAAAAGGTCTTTCAGAGCAGGTGGTTCGACAAATCAGCGCCACGAAAGGTGAACCAAAATGGATGTTGGAGTATAGGCTTCGCGCCTACGAAACGTTTCGTAAGCTCCCCATGCCGCATTGGGGTGCACACCTCTCAGATATCGATTTCGAGGACATCTACTACTATGTGAAGCCCACCGAAGAGCAAACTACTTCGTGGGAGGACTTGCCCGAAGAGATTCGCACGACGTATGACCGGCTGGGAATCCCCGAAGCTGAAAAGAAATATTTGGCGGGTGTTGGGGCCCAGTATGATTCTGAAGTGGTCTACCATAACATTCGTAAAGACTTGGAGCAAAAAGGCGTGCTGTTTTCGGACCCCGAAACTGCAGTACGTGAGCACCCCGAAATCGTTAAAAAGTATTTTGGCACAGTGATTCCGTACAACGATAATAAGTTTGCTGCGCTGAATACCGCCGTGTGGTCGGGAGGATCGTTTATCTACGTTCCACCGGGTGTCAAAGTCGATATTCCCTTGCAGGCGTATTTTCGAGTGAATACCAAGAGTTTTGGGCAATTTGAGCGAACTCTGATCATTGTCGATGAGGGGGCCTTTGTTCATTACATTGAAGGTTGTACGGCACCGACGTTCACTAAAGACAGCTTACACTCGGCCGTTGTCGAAATTGTCGCCTTACCCGGAGCTCGGGTACGCTATTCGACAGTTCAGAACTGGTCGAATAATATGTATAACCTGGTGACTAAACGCGCCTTTGCCTACGAAAATGCCACGATGGAATGGGTAGACGGAAACATCGGGTCCAAGGTGACCATGAAGTATCCGGCCGTGTTTTTGATGGGTGAGGGGGCCCACGGCGAGGTGTTGTCCATTGCCTTTGCTAACAAGGGGCAAGAGCAGGATACAGGCGCCAAGATTCTGCACTTTGCATCGAATACCTCGAGTGTCGTCACTGCTAAATCTATTTCACGCTCAGGCGGAATCTCAAGCTATCGCGGTTTGATCAAGGCTGGCCCAGGGTTAAAGAATATTCGCTCCAAAGTGGAGTGCGACGCCCTGCTTTTGGATGAAACAGCCAAGACTAACACTTACCCGGTTATGGATATCCAGACGGACGATGTCAGCATGGAGCACGAAGCGAAAGTGTCGAAGATTAGCGAGGATCAGCTTTTGTACCTGATGAGTCGGGGAATTAGCGAAGAGGAAGCGGGTTCAATGATTGTCAACGGCTTTATTGACCCCTTGGTTAAAC
>JABEVK010000014.1 GCA_013044245.1 Spirochaetales bacterium
CGCAAAAAGAACACAAAAAGGCCGATGAAAAGTCCATAAAGCCATCGCGAGGAGCGAAAAAACGGCCGTGAATACGAATCTGCGGCTAAAAACAGTACCCCAAAGAGAAAACTGCCACCAAAAAGTTGAAGAAGAACATCACCCGTCAACCACGAGCCGCTCGAGAGTCCGCCAAAAACCCAAGTCGGCAGGGCCAGGCCCACCACTGCTAGAGCAGGAATCTCCCAAGGGATCAGTCGCTCAACCAGCAAAAAGACCGATGCCAGAAGCAACAGCACGGTGGTGCCGGCCAAAAAGGTACCCGATAAGTTACCGGCGATCAGATCACCATACCCGGGCGGCAGGCTTGTATGAATCCACGAGAAGACCGAGTTATTCAAGGTATTAGTAAAGGTGTGATCCAGAGGTGTCTTATCTAACGACGAAAGTAAGGACGGAGAAACGCCGCTTCCCTTGAGTACAGCTTGGTGAAAGGCCCCTAAGGCCGGTGAAAGTTCCGGGTTCGACCAGGCGACAGGCCAAGACAGACGGATAAACGCCCAGGCGGCCAGCATGGGGTTAATCCACATGCCGGTGTTTCCTCCCCAGAGGCGTTTAAGGACGCTCATAATAATACCTGCAGTCAAACCGGCAAACCAGGGCGTCTGAGGAGGCAAAAAGAGTGTCAAAACCAGTCCCCAAACCACGGTTTGGAGGTCTTCGCGCGTTTTGAGCGAAAGGTTCAGCAGTGTATCCGTAACCCAGGCGCCCCCCGTTACTGCAAGAGCCAAAATGGCCAGGGTTAATCCATAGTGAAATCCCGCCACCCAGTACAGGGGGACAAGACAGGCCAACAGGAACAAAGAAATTTTTCGGGTCGAGAGGGTGTCGAAGACGTGCTGGAGAGGTCTACTCACCGCGAACTCCTTGGAAAGAGGATAATCCTTGCGCTCGCGAAAAGTACTCAAATAAAGGAATTCTTGAAGGGCAGATAAACGAACACAGTCCGCATGAGACACAACGGTCAAGCCCTTCAGACTTTACACCCTCAAGATCCTGGGCTTCGAGCGCCTGCCAGAGGTGCAGAGGGCGAATCCCTACAGGGCATACCTCGGCGCAACTACCACAATGGGTACATTCGCGCTGATGGGCTTGATGGGCCTTTTTTCGGCTCATCAAAACAATCGCCGAAGTCGACTTTAACACCGGCTGAGACAGATCGGTAACTTCTGTTCCTCGAAAAGGACCGCCTTGTAAAACGAGGGTATCGTCGGCAAGGCCCCCCGTATAGGACAAAAGGTCCTTTAAAGGTGTGCCAATTTTGACGCGGTAGACACCAGGATGTACGGCGGCGTTACCCGAAACGACAACAGGTTTGTCGACGTAGGCTTTATCCCAAACGACCGCTTGGTAAACCGCCAAGAGGGTTTCTGGGTCCACCATAAGAATTTCATCATTGGCGATTTTTTCAAGACCAAGAGCAGACAACAGGAGGTTTCTTTGAGCTTGCGGGTAACGCGACGCCAAGACCTTGACGTGAATAGAGGTGTCTGAAGGTAATTGGGGACTTTCCTGAGGCTTGTCGTGGTCAAGAGCAAGCCAGGTGTCCTGAGGTTGAAAAATTTTCTGCAAGATTTTTACAGCTTCGGACCATTCGGTTTGCTTGTCCTCGATAATGCGCAGGCCTAAGGTCATGTAAGGTTCGGGTTGAACAGCGTTGATGACTAACGCCTTGAGCGGTGCAGTGACTGAGCCATCCCCTTTGTCACAAAGCGAGACTCCCAACTGAAAAAGGCGGGTTTTTAAGACCTCGGGGGACTCTTTGGCCCAATCTCGAGGCGAACGGGGGTGACCAGTTTTGCGGAATTCACCACCTAATACCACTGTGAGCGCTGAGGTTTTGGTGCCGTCAGGTAACGTAAGCTCCTGAATGGCCTCGACGGTACCAGGGATCGGAGAATGCAAACCCAGAGGTTGGCCCTTGGCGATCAGTTGTTCTTCTTCGAGTTGATCACCTACCCCAACGAGCCACTGGGTGGATTGCCCAGGGAACTGCGAGGCCGAAAGGATGGCCCGCGACGGTAAGGGTAAAAGTTCCCAGGGAGCGGCAGGGGTCAGTTCTCGATACGTTTCTACTAGTAAGCCGCCTCTTTTGAATGACCGTGCCATTCGTCCTCCCTCAATATTCCTATACCCCGCCGTTTATGCGGGGGTCAAGGTGTTTGTGCCAGAACCCGTCCGATATCCCGGGGTCCCAGAGTGCTTTCGACCTGCTGACGCCATTGCGCATTAGGTACCATCAAAATTTGCGAACTTTCAACCAAATTGCCCTCTTGTTCCCGGTAGTTTTTCAAGACTAGGGGGTGAGGATAGTCCTGCCAGCTCATTCCTAAGGTGACAGCTTCTTGGTACCAGCAGTGTTGCCAAAACCGAGCACTAAGTGGCGATGGCTTAAAAAGTTCGGGTACACTAAAACTTAATGCGACCACCTCGCCCAAAAAGCCCACCAGAACGAACAATAAAGGTACCAGTCGTTGTCCCCGTGTTGGCGGCAGTTCCGTTTTTAAGGGGACGGCTTGAAACCAAGGGTGTTCGGCCTGCTGGCGTCGTTCTTCGCGCCGCCGAAGCAACCAATAGCGTACACCCTCACCTAAGACTCCCAACAGCAATAAGCTTAGCGCAGGGGCAAGAGCCTGTGCTAAGCCCAACCCCAAGGTAAACCAAAACCAGCTAAGTACCGAGAGCCCGGCAAGGTTAAGGCCAAAAACTAGGGGTTTTAGGGGTAATCGGGGTCGAAAGGCTTCAGTTTGTCGTAAAAACAACCACCATGCTAACCCTGCCGGGGGGCTCAAGGTTCCGCTGACTGCACACAGTATCGTCCATCCCAGGGCGCGCCAAACCTGTACTTTTCGTCGTCTGCCGGGTAAACGTAGCGTCCAAAACCCTAAAAGGCCGGTAAAAAGAACAAAGCTTAACAGCCAAAAAATCAGCGGGTTATTCTTAAAGATTGCCAGATCCTTTACCGGCTCGTGGTGCGGCGGTTGGGGAGTGGCCACGCCTTGTAATAAACCAGCCAGGCGAGCCCGATCGGTGGATTGGATAAGAAATCTTTCTCCTTGCGGCGTCATCCACCACGCTTTGAGGTCCTTCAAAAAAGGATCCCATCGGGGGTCATGGGGGAGCAACCGTTCCTCGAGGCTCGCCGCGGGAACTTCAATAAACCGACTAAATTCTCCTAAAGGTACCGTAACGGTAGACCAGGTGAGAAAAAAAAGGTGCGCCTTGGTTAAGGCCGCTTGGGCAACAGCTACTTGTGAGGCAGGCACCAACCAGGTTGACCAAGCCTCTGCCTCTAAAGCTCCTGGTAAGGTGAACAGCAAAAGCAAAAAAAGGTGGCGCGTTAATTTCACTGGGTGCAAAAGGCAATCGCCAAAAAGATCCCCAAAAGTATTCCTACGACGACTTCCGAAGCCTTATGACCCCGAATTTCTTTGACGGTCTTATGACTACCGCCAAAACGCTCATTGAGCTCGATGATGATCTGGTTCAAGGCCCGGGCCTGATTTCCTGCGGCTTGGCGAACCCCCATGGCGTCGCGGATGGCTAACGAAGCAAAAAAG
>JABEVK010000015.1 GCA_013044245.1 Spirochaetales bacterium
CCTTGAAGCCATCCTAGGCTCCCGCCCTCCCGCCGGCTTTCCCGAGCCCCACCACAGCTTACAGCCTTCGTTTTTGGATGCCGACCAGCGGTTAACCCCTTGGACAGCCTCGCCGACCGCCTCACTGGCTGGTCCCCGAGATTTTTTTCAGACCCACATGCGTTTATTGACCGTTGCCTCTCCCCGGTCGTCTTCTCTTATTGGTGTAGACGCAAAAGCAATTCTAACGCCCCCCCTTGCTTTGTCGGGCGAGATTCACGCCAAAGCAACGAGTCGAGTTGGTCCTCATGCCCTTTTATGCCCCGGGGTTCGCCTGGAGCCACAAACTAATCTAAGCCACGTCGTTGTTCTTCAGCCGGTAAGAATCGGTAAAGGGTTCCAACTTGACGGGCAAATCATTATCGGAAACACGCTCATTGGTCCCGAAGGCTCGCTCACTGTCATCACCGATCAACATTTGTTGAAATCGTTGTCCCGCTAACCGACATTCGTGCCGACCCTCTAGCCGCAAATTTCCTTTTGCTTGTGTCGCCATAGCACTACCCGGGCGGGCGCGGCTTGAAAAATCTCAGGTCGTTGACTTTCGGGCCAGGCGGATACCAGGTTTTCTAGCTCGGTAATGCTAAAGCCCCGTCGAATCGAAAGACGCCCGTCATAAAACGCTAGACTCCCGTGAACAAAAAGGCCTGTAAAAATGGTATATCCGGCATAGGCCCAAGCTGAACGCCTCAGATCATTGAGCAGGTACCCAGAGGTGGCAACCGCCTCAGCTTCGTGAATCACTTTCAGAACATCAGAATAATCCAAGTGATGCAACATGTGGTTCGAGAGTACCCAATCGGGTCTGTCCGATACCCGGCCAACCAATGCCGATAACTCAAGGGCCGACCCTTTCACCACTTCAATTTCCGGGTAGTCCCGAGATTTGTCTCGTGCCCACGGTAAAATTCGCTCATCAATATCCAGGGCAAAAAAACGCACCTTGAGTCCCTGACGACGGCAAAGCCTCACCAGAGCTCGGTCAATGTCTGCTCCGCCCGCTCCGAGATCCCAAAACGTCCAAACACGTTGAGGATCGCGTCGTAAATCGGGGAGAATTTGCCGACGAAAGAGGCTGACCGCCGACGAAAAAAGGTGATTTAACAGGTCAAACTGATCGATGGTTCGCCGAAGTTTCTTCAACGAGACATCGGCACGGTCCATCAGCTCTTCGGTATACAACCGTTCACGCACATCAGGAAAAAAAAACTCTTTGACCGGGCGTAGAATCGTCATGATGGCACTACCGCCATTAAAGCCGATTCGACCGTAAGTCCTGGACCAAACGCACAAGCAAACACAGGCCCCATTTGCCCTTTTTCTAACAAGGCTTTCAGCACAAAAAAGATGGTTACCGAACTCATATTTCCGTACGACGCCAAGACTTTGTAACTAACCTCGAGAGCTTCTGGCGGCAAACCCAGTACCGAAGCCGTTTTATCAAGGATGGCCCGTCCTCCCGGGTGGATGGCCCATAGTAGTTCTGCATTTCTTGTCCAGCCAGCTTGGGTAAACAAATCATCTAAAATGGTCTGAATATTGTTTTCGATGAGACGGGGCACATAACTGGATAACTTCATGTCAAACCCGTGTTCCCCTATGATCCAGGCCATTTCTTTGTCACTTCCGGGGATAAGGCGGCTGGCAAAATCGGACAACTGCAAACGTGGCCCCCCCTCCTCTGTTACCAACGTAGAATCATCAGTGACGAGCACCGCGGCGGCGCCATCCGCAAACAGAGCGTTGGCCACAACGGTATCAGGTTCAAATGTCTTTTGAAAATGCAACGTACACAGTTCGACATCGACAATCAGTACCTTAGAACCCGGCTGGGAGAGACACAAAGACTGCGCCAGCTTGAGGGCAGGAAAAGCGGCGAAACACCCCATAAACCCCAAGTGAAATCGATGAACCCCCGGCTCCAACCCCAGCTCTTTCACCAGATGGTAATCGAAACCCGGCGCTGAGAATCCTGTACAACTGACTGTAATGAGGTGGGTAATTTCACTCTTTTTCAAAGCAGGGATTCGCAACAAAAGCCGTTCAGCCGCCAACGCTGCTAGGTTGTTAGACTCAACACAGAAAACCGCGTTTCGTTGGGCTGTGGTAGGTTCGGGTTCTAAGTCCTTGGTCCGTGGAAAAAACGTCCGTTCTTCTAAAGGAAGAATAAAATCGGGAAGAACCGAATGCCGTCGTTCGATCGCGGAACCGGCATAAACCTTTTGCAAAAAGGAACGTTTACGGTCGGTATCGCCCTGAACGTCGATCATAAAATCGCGAATTGCATTTTGAGGGCAAGCAAATTCGGGCACTGCCGTTTCGATACCCACAAGATAAATAGGGCGCAGAGAGGAAGAACTCACAAAAACTCCTTCAGACGAGATACCAGGGGCGAAGCCGCCAGTGTTTCCAGGCTACGGCCAGGAATCGTTCTCATGGCAAAACGTGGCGCAACGCCCCCCCGAAGAGGACCGTTGAGGAACCACGCTAAAACAGCATCTCGGGCCCAGGCCCCCAGACCGGTTACCGTTCCTAGCTTCATGGACAACGCCGCCCTCGAGGCGGCTACCTTTGCCGCTCGTTTGCGAACACGGGTGTATTCGCGCGATAACAGGGTAAACTCAGACTCGGTAAGAG
>JABEVK010000016.1 GCA_013044245.1 Spirochaetales bacterium
AGTCCCCCCCCCTGCCCAACCCACTTGGACACTATTGAGAGGAGAGTTAACGAGCCAATGTGTCAAATCTTGAACCTTCCACCGCCCGACCTTCCAGAACCAATCCCCAGAAGCGGTGTTTTGTTCGCCCCATAAAACAAAGGTTACAAGATCGGCGGTCGCTGAAGGGTTTGGCAGAAGTGTAGAAAGTACAGGGTTTTCTTGGGTGATTCCCCAAGCGGCAGCACCTTGGGCTTCTAACCCAGCACTATTACCTAGGGGAATGAGTAAAGTCAGGTGCGCCTGTGAGTCCTGCAAATAGGTCCAGTCTTGGGCATTCACATGGGTAAGAACCGAAGTATTGCCCCATCGAATATCAGCGCGGAAAGCCCAAGCAGGTACAGTAAGGAGGAGTTCAAGGAAGAAGTAGATGATAAACTTCTGTTCCCGAGAGAGGTTTTTCTTCATAAAACTCCCCGCTGATGCTGATAGACAAAAACCTGACGAAGAAGGTTTGCGGCCTGCGCTCCAGTAATAGTGTCATCAGGGTCAGCTGATTGGGGTAAATAGCCTGCCCAAAGCAATTCGCGAAAGGCCGTTCCCGAGCCAGGAAACCAGCTATACCACCAGCCCCCTTCCCAACGAAAGGCTTGCGTTAACAAAAAGCAAAAGTCAGCCAATGAAATTTTGTCTTTGGCTAATCGGGCAGGCGTAGTTTGAGCAACCCAGCCTAGTCTTTGTAGGATAGCAAAGCAATACTCAGGAGTGTTGTTGCTGGCCATCGTGCCGTTAGCCGTCAATACCAAGTAAGCGGAAGAACTCCACGTTAGTTTTTTTTCAGAGAGGATCTGGGCTAAGGTGCTCCAAGGTTGAACTTGAGCTTTTGTGGGTTGAACCTTTGAAGCAGTCTCCGCCGCCATACCAGAAAATACCGATCCAACGAGTAGGCCAGAAACAAATAAGAATCGCAAAACCCACACTCGAAACCGCGATGAAAGAATCGCCATACGTTGAAGTATAGCTGGTTTTTTTAAGAAAGAAAATGAAAGAACAGGGGAGTTCTTCCCTATCCGCTGACAAGCTGACTCTTGAAGTCAGATAAGAGGCATGCTAGAGTGCGTTGATGGCAAAACCTTTTACGTTTTATGTAGAGAATCTCGGTTGCTTTAAAAATCAAGTCGATGCCGAGTATTTGATTTCCGCGCTAACTGCCAAAGGGTGGACAGCGCATGATAGTGCTCAAGAAGCACAGCTGATTCTTGTTAATACCTGCACTTTTATTGAATCCGCAAAAAAAGAATCGATTGACACATTCTTTGGTTTACGACAAGCACGGCCTGATGCCCGCATTGTGCTAACGGGATGTATGGCGGAACGCTACGGAAAAGACCTCTTGGATATGATACCTGAAGCTGATGGTGTTTTTGGGAATCGGGACCCACAAAAGGTTGTTGAAATTGTTGACCGCGTCATTGGTGGAGAAAAACCGACCTACTTTCCGCCTAATATGAAAAAGGCTCCCCGAAGACAGAAGTTCCTGTCTCTTAAAAATAGTGTCTACGTAAAAATCTCCGAAGGCTGTTCAAATGCCTGCACCTTTTGTGCAATTCCTCATTTTCGAGGCACACTGTCATCGCGAACCCTAGAAGATGTGACCGAGGAAATTTCTGGGCTTTTGGCCTCAGGAGTCAAGGAGATTAACTTAATCGCTCAAGATCTGGCCAGTTTTGGACTTGATCGCGGACAGGAAGATTTTCGCCGATTGCTGGACAAAATTCTCGATCGACCGGATAAGTTTTGGTTACGATTGTTATACCTTTATCCTGACCGCTTTCCTGATTTTGTGGTGGATTATGCCAAGCAAGACCAAAGGCTTTTACCCTATTTTGATCTCCCGTTCCAACACGCCTCCGCTCGTATGCTTAAGTTGATGGGAAGAAAAGGTAGTGAAGAGCAGTATCGCGACTTGGTTGACAGTATTCGTTCGAGAGTGCCGGATGCCGTCGTTCGGTCAACGTTTATTGTAGGGTTCCCTGGGGAACGTAAGGATGATTTTGAAGCCCTTTTAAGGTTTCAAGAACAAGCGAAGCTCGATTGGGTTGGTGTCTTCACGTATTCGCGAGAAGAGGGAACGCCAGCGTACCGAATGCAGACCGAAGATGCCTTTGAACTCTTTCGTCCTGTTGCGGATCAAAGAAAAGCCCAATTTGAAGAACGACAAAATGAAATTACCGCTCAACGGCTTGAACGGTGGGTGGGACGAGAACTTGATGTGCTTATCGAGGAACCAATTCAGGGTTCGGCGATGGCTTTAGGGCGATCCTTTCTTCAAGCCCAAGAAGTTGATGGTCTCATTGTCGTCCAAGGACGAGCGTTAGCCTCGGGTGAATTGGTAAAGGTAAAAATTACTAAACGTAATGGTGTTGATTTAGAAGGTGTCTGTCTTAGCTAACGTTCGAAGTTAGCGGTTTATAAATCAGGTCGGCAGTGTGATCAATAGATACTCTGTCGACCTGAAAATTAGCTACCTAAAAACTACCTTATGCTTAAGTCAAAGAACGGTTAAGCGCCGAAAAAACCGCCTTAATCGAAGCCGTAATGATATTACGGTCAATTCCAACACCAAATAGCGTCGGTCCGTCGTTTTTGCGCAGTTCGATATAGCTGACAGCTTTTGCCGTAGTTCCTTCCCCTAAAGAATGTTCATGGTAGTCCATGACTTTTAAGTTTTCGGGCAACGCAGAGATAACCGCTTCAATAGGCCCTTCCCCTTTGCCATGCAGGTTTTTCAAGGTTCCCTTGTGCTCGGCTTCGAGAGTCAAACGAACATTATCTGGCTCAACAGGGTCATCAGAAAGATGATGCGCGACATAGCGATACGGAGAATCCTTTGACAAGTATTCGGCATCAAAGATCTTCCAGATTTGTTCTGCCGTGACCTCTTTACCCGTTGTATCTGAAAACTTTTGGATAACTTGGCTGAATTCAATTTGAAGTCGGCGGGGCAAAACTAAGTCATATTCTTTTTCAATCAAATAGCTTATTCCGCCTTTTCCCGATTGGCTGTTGACACGAATCACAGCGTCGTAGGATCGCCCCAAATCTTTAGGATCAATAGGCAGGTAAGGAACAGTCCAAAATGCGCGACCTTCTTGGGCGGCGAAACCTTTTTTGATGGCATCTTGATGTGAGCCTGAAAAGGCCGTAAATACCAAGTCTCCGGCATAGGGGTGTCGCGGATGAACCGGTAATTGAGTTGATTCTTCGTAAACACGACGTACTTCATCGATGTCATCAAAGCTGAGCCCTGGATTTATACCTTGTGTGTAAAGATTCAAGGCCATCGTTACAATATCCACATTTCCTGTTCGTTCTCCGTTACCGAACAAACAACCCTCGACACGGTCAGCACCAGCCATCAGCCCCAATTCTGTGGCGGCAATAGCACAACCACGATCATTGTGCGTGTGCAAGCTCATGATAATGCTGTCGCGCGAGGGCAAGTGACGATGCATCCATTCAATCTGATCGGCGTAAATATTGGGAGTGGAATGTTCTATCGTGGCAGGCAAATTTAAAATCATCTTTTTTTGAGGCGTGGGTTTCCAGACACCAATCACGGCACTCGAAATCTCCAAAGCGTAGTCCATTTCGGTTGAACTAAACGTCTCGGGCGAATATTCAAAACGCCATTCTGTTTCTGGCCTAGCTGCCGCTAGATCGGCAATCATGGTCGCCGCTTTAACAGCCAGATTCAGCGAACCAGGTTGGTCTGTCTTAAAGACAACATCTCGGAAAACCGGTGATGTGGCATTATAAAAATGGACAATGACTTTTTTTGCTCCTTTTACCGCTTCAAAAGTCCTGGGGATTAAGTCTTCGCGCGCCTGAACCAAAACCTGAATCCAGACATCCTCGGGGATTAGGTGTTCTTCGATCAAATCCCGTACAAATTGAAAGTCTGTTTGACTAGCCGACGGAAAAGCTACTTCAATTTCTTTAAACCCAATCGCGATCAGTTTTTGAAATAAAGCCTTTTTCTTCTCACTGTTCATCGGCTCGATTAAGGCTTGATTGCCATCACGCAAGTCTGAACTGCACCACATAGGCGCTTTTTGTATGACTTGGTCGGGCCATTTTCTGTCTTTCAACCCAATTACAGGAAACGATTTATATTTTGTTGAAGGTTGCTGAATCATTTTATTCTCCTCTTGATACGGTGATATGTGACCTTGGTAAAATTAAGTCGAAATTTTTAAGCCGAAGGAGAAAAAGGGACTTTCTCAGGTGTTTTACACTTGAAGGCTGAACAGCGAACATAGATCCTCCTTTTGGCCAAATGCACTGTTTTATGGTTAAAAAAAAAGCCATTCTTCCAGGGAAGAATGGCTTTTTTTACCTGCACTCTTCCTTCAGAGAAATAGCGGGAGAAGAAGGAGAAGAAATGTTGCTGATTTTGCAGGCATTGAAATCATGAACTTAAGGTAATGCCTGAGTCAGTGTCTGTCAAGGCCCGAAAGATTCGCTTGACATAAACATGGTCTTGGATAAAATTTAGAGTGAAGATCGAGAGAAGAAGACCGAGAAGGGAGACCTCACGTATGGCAACCAAGATTCTCATCGTGGAAGATGACAAAAATCTTAACATGATGCTTAAGCTCATTTTGAAGAACAAAGCGTTTGACTGGGATCTACAAAGTAGCCACAACGGTTTAGAGGCTTTGAAGTTCTTAGAAACCAACAAACCAGATCTGATTCTTCTCGACATCATGATGCCAGAAATGGATGGTCTAGAGTTTGCCCAAAAGGTAAAAGCTCAGCCTCAATATGCGTCGATCAAAATTGCCGTTCTTTCGGCGTTAAATGATGCAACTACGATCAACCGTGCCAAGTCTGTGGGAGTGGACGATTATTGGACCAAACCGATTATGCCCGACACCTTAACTGCCAATATCAAGCGTCTCCTCGGGATATAACAAGTTGGGGTATAACAAGAAACGCTCTCCGATGTTTTTTTTTCATCATAAGCCTTGTGCTGTTGATGAGCACGTTTCTTGTCCCAGCGTCAGCGCTTAGTTGGCTTGACGGACTTGATCCTGGCCTCAAGCAAGCTGACAGCGATTCATTACCGATTCTTGCGGTCTGGCTTCCTTCCGATACTCCTCCGACGTTTCGTGACCAGTGGATCACGGCGGAGAGAAGTTTTCCTTTCTGGTGGAAGGTACTACCCCACTTTCTTGTGCCTGTTCGCTTGCGCAACCCTGCAGAAGTTGGCGTTTTTGGTTTAGACCCAGATCGCCCATGTATCCTTCTGCTTTTGGATGGTAAACTTGTTAAAGTCTGGTACAACGTTCCCTTACTTTTAGACCTTTCGCATGAAATTGCTGAACTCAAACCGCTGAAAAACCACAAAGGTGCTACACTCCTTCCCGATCCGTATACGGTAGTAGCTGATCGGTTAGTTTCCGAATCGGGACTCCTCATTTGGCAACGTCAGGCTGATGGCCCTCGTTGGGTAGAATCTGGCCCAGGGCAGAAGTTTGAAACGTGGACGGAACAAACCATCGCTGGCCCCCTTATCTTGTTAGAAAATAAGCAGGGTGGGCAAATGGCATTGCCCCAAGGCAGTGGATGGTCTTGGGTACAGCTCAAGGATGGGGCGTGGAAAGCTGGTGAAAAACTCGAAGCCCATCCTACCCTGGGTGGTAAGGAAGTCGGAAAACCGCTACACTAAACACATGGATCCTCATCAACTTCCGGTTTACCGAGAAAAAGAAAGAATACTCGATGCTTTGGCTCATCATCCTGTGGTTGTGGTTGAAAGCCCCACGGGATCGGGAAAAACCACACAGTTACCGCTCATCCTGCATGAAGCCGGCTATGCTAAACAAGGCGTTATTGGGGTTACTCAGCCTCGTCGTATCGCCGCCGTCGGTGTCAGCGAATACATTGCACGCCAATTAAACGTCTCGATTCCCAGCCTTGTTGGCTACAAAATGCGGTTTGAAGATCGGACTACCCTCGAGACCCGCATCAAAATTATGACTGACGGCACCCTACTGCAAGAGATTAAAACTGATCCGCTGTTAACCCACTATTCGGTAATTCTTGTCGACGAAGCCCATGAACGATCCCTCAATATCGATTTTATTTTGGGGCTTTTAAAAAATATCTTAAAAGTTCGACCAGAGTTTCGGGTGATCGTTTCCTCAGCCACAATCAATGCCGAGGTGTTTTCCACCTATTTTGATGGGGCTCCCGTTGTACGAATTGAAACACAAACCTTTCCTGTGGAGCTGAAGTGGGCTCCATTAGAACTCGGTGACAGCGAAGATGCCCTCATCTTGAAACTGGTCGATCTGGTTTCAGAGGCAGTTGGTTCGGGACGCCCCGGTGATATTTTGGTCTTTCTTTCTGGAGAAAAGCTAATCAAAGACACCTCGGCTGCGTTAATTTCAGCGGGCTTAGGTCGTCGTCTTTGGATTTTACCGTTGTACGGCAAGCTTTCCAACGAAGAACAAGAACGGGTTTTTCTTCCTACGCCCGAAGGAAAGACTAAAGTCATCTTGTCGACCAATATTGCAGAAACCTCAGTAACCATTGACGGGGTTACCACCGTTATTGATTCTGGACAGGCAAAAATCAATTACTATAATCCTAAAACATTTACAGCGGCGTTAATCGAAAGCCCTGTATCGAAAGCCAGTTGTCAGCAAAGGCGTGGACGCGCAGGTCGAACGGGTCCTGGTGTTTGCTACCGACTCTATTCTCAAGAGAATTTCGAAGAACGCCCACTCTATACTCTTGAAGAAATTTACCGAACGGATCTATCTGAAGTCGTTTTACGAATGGCAGAAATCGGCATACGTGATTTCGAAAGCTTTGACTTTTTATCACCTCCCAATTCTCAAGGAATTCTTGGAGCCATTGAGGCTTTAAATCTATTAGAAGCGCTCAACCCAGATAGCTCTTTGTCCAATATTGGCAAAATGATGGCACAGTTTCCCCTGCTTCCGCGCCATAGTCGTATGATAGTGGAGGCTGTTTACAGCTATCCCGAAGTACTGAAAGAAGTGACTATTGCTGCAACATTTCTTTCAACAGATTCGCCGTTTCTTTTACCTCAAGGCGAAGAGATGGAAGCTCGCCGTGCTCACCATACGTTTCGAGATGCCGATGGAGATTTTGTCAGCTACCTCACCATCTTTGATGCTTTTCTAAAAAGTCGTGAGCGTGAGAATTTTTGTCGCCGTTACTACTTGGATTTTAAAACTATGAACGAGTTGGTGAACATTCAGTCGCAACTCGAAGAAATTCTTTCTCGTTTAGGGGTTCCCATTCAGTCTGGGGGTACACACTCGGACTACTTGTGTGCGGTGGCTAAAGGGTTAATTCAGTTTGTCTGTATGCACTCTGGGCGCGGTGTTTACCGGAGTGTTACCGCTGAAAAAATCTACATTCACCCCGGATCTGTCCTTTTTAAAGAAACGCCTTCTTTTTTAGTGGCAGGTGAAATTGTTAAGACTAGTCGTATGTACGCTCGGTCAGTGTCTCCTTTAAAAAAGGAATGGCTCGAACGAATTTCTGCGACCTTATTTCGCTCGCTCATGGAAGCAGAACGTCACCCTCAAGAACGCCCCGTTGCGGATACCCGAGTTGAGCCGACGAAAAAGACAGCCTGGCAAGTAACACTGGGACGAGAGGTTTTCGACATCGTTTCTGCAAAAGGTGGTCAAAAGTCAGTCATTCTGGATTGGGATAAACTTTCTCGGGTTCTTGCGCATTCTAAAGCTCAAGCCTTTAGCGAACTAAAAAATCTTAAAGGGGAACTACGGGTGTCAGGCCGTAGTCTTCTTGCGGGCCTAAAAGCCAATAAGATTGTCGAAATCTGCCGAAAGATAGACCCTAGCGACTGGGTTACTCATTGGCCTCAAGGTCAAACCTTTAGCCTTCGCAACTCATTGTCAGGGCTTACCGATCTGTTAGATAAACTGATGAAACCGGCCGAAATTTCCGCAGGATCAAAAAAATCAGGCAAAGGACGTGACACTGGAAATCGTGATTCGGGGAACTCATTGGGTTTTCTTAGTCTTCAGACTGACAGCAGTGGCCAGTATTGGTTCCGTGTGGAAAAAAACTTTACCACGGCTCTTGCTGACAGCTTAGCGTCTCTGGAAGCCCTGGCAGACGATGCCGAATCGGTTTTGGATAAGGCTGATTGGAAGATCGTCAATCAAACTTACCGAGACTTAAACAAAATGTTATAGAACAAAACTTGGTTGCGGCTTTCAGAACTTAACCTTAAGTGCCCTAGCCAATAAGTTTATTGGCACCGCGAAGCCGTTTTACCAAGTTTCGGATCATTTTCACGGCAAAGGCAGGATGACTTTCAATATAGGTGTCTAACTGATCATCGTTCATAAGAAGCACCTTGGTCGGCGTCTTGCATCGAGCGGTAGCTGATCGAGGGCTGTCGTCAATTAAGGCCATTTCACCGAAAAACTCGCCTTTCGTTAAAACAGTAAGAACTTTTTCGCCACCACCAGTGACGATAACAATCTCGACATCACCTTCGAGGATGATGTACATATTTTGTCCCGGTTCACCTTCGCGAAAAATGATTTCTCCTGACATGAATTGTTGAACAGGGGGAACACTCATACACCATCCTCCAGAATTTTTAAAACACTTTCATCGTCAACCTGAGTCATTAAGGTTTCTCCCAGACGCCTTTGAAGAACAAACCGTACGGTTCCAGCTTTTTTCTTCTTGTCATTTTTCATGGCGGCTAAAATTGCCTTAGGGCTCGCACCAGGCGCTTTAAGCCGATACTGATACGAGTTCAGCAAATCGTGAACTTCTTGATACCAAATTGGTTCGGTGATACCGAGACTGACACCTAATGCTAGGGCGCGGTCTAAGCCCCAGGCCACGGCCTCACCATGACTCCAACTCCCATCATAGCCACGCTCGGCTTCTAGGGCATGGGCAAACGTATGCCCTAAGTTCAAAAATGCCCGTTCGCCAGATTCGCGCAGATCTCGTACCACCACCCCTACTTTATACTGAACAGCTT
Organism: Spirochaetales bacterium; assembly: GCA_013044245.1. Classification (GTDB taxonomy): domain Bacteria; phylum Spirochaetota; class Spirochaetia; order JABEVK01; family JABEVK01; genus JABEVK01. Next base: position 9,056 of record JABEVK010000016.1, read on the forward strand.
GTCTGATAAACGCAGAAGTCACTTGACCGTCTCGTGCCAAGACAGCATCACGCTGATTTTGCAAAAGGCGAAAAAGAGATTGTTCACCAAGCATACCGTGTTTGATAACTTCCGCTAGCCCACTGCGGTATTCACGTTCTGGTAACGAGGCAACGGCACCAGGCCAAATACGGATTTCTCGCGCAGGGTAAAACGTACCAACAAGATTTTTAAACCCCCCAAAATCAACTCCCGTTTTACCTCCCGTGGCGGCATCAACCATGGCAAGTAAAGTTGTGGGGACAAGAACTAGTCCGATACCGCGCATATAAAGGCTGGCCGCAAAAGCTGCCATATCCGTGACAACACCGCCACCAACTGCACCTAAGACAGCATCCCGCCCTAGGCCTTTTTCTAGGCAAACAGCCAAAAGCTCTTCGACTGATTTCCAAATTTTATGGGTCTCACCTGCCTGCCATACATAATGTGAGGCTGAGGGTGAAAACAACTTGATCGTATTTGTATCAAAAACAGTCAGGTCAAAACCCTCAAGGAGCGTTGCTGGTGAGTCGGTAAATACCAAGCGAGACGTAAACTCGCCGGTCTGAAAGGTGATCGGGTCCATAACCTATTCTATCAGGGGCGGGAAGCCGACTGCAAGAAGTCGCGAACCATTTGGCGTACCATAGGGTCTTGAATACTGTACAAACGTCGGTTACCCACAACAAGAGAATCGACGACACCTTTTTCTTTTAAAACAGCTAGGTGTTGTGAGATGACCGGCTGTGGTTGCTCGAGACACTGGTAAAGGTCAGAAACACAGGTACTTTCATGTTCAATTAAACAGAGAATTTTGAGTCTTACGGGATGTCCACAAACTTTCAGCTTTTGGGCCCATTCTTCTAGTTTTTGTGGCGAACAGGTATCAAGAGCGGTCATCTCTTTAATATAGCATGTTTAATATATAGAGGCAAGAGATCGATTCAAAGCTTTTCAGTGCTTGCTCGTGTTTGGAATTTCGCCTAAAATACCGCCATGCCAGATTTGATCCCACCCCAAGTACTCAAAGGTTTTCGTGATGCCCTTCCTAGCCAGGAACTCCAACGTCGAACTTTAATGGCTAAACTTGAACAAGTTTTTCGTTCCTTTGGTTTTGTACCCATCGATACGCCTGCGTTAGAATATACTGAAATTCTTTTGGGCAAAGGTGGCGGAGAAACTGAAAAGCAGATGTTCCGGTTTGAGGATAATGGCGGTCGGGACGTCGCGTTAAGGTTTGATCTTACGGTACCGTTTGCCCGTTTTATGGCAACAAACCTGCCGCAGTTAGCGCTCCCCTTTAAGCGATATCACATGGCCAAGGTTTGGCGCGGTGAAAAGCCCCAAAAAGGTCGTTACCGAGAATTTTTTCAATGTGACTGTGATATTGTGGGTGTAGATTCTGCGGCTGCAGATTATGAAATTCTTGCCATCATGGCTCGCTCTTTAGAAGCAGTAGGCGCCGAAGACTCGACATTATTGATTAACCATCGAGGCCTGTTTAACCGATTTCTTGACCGTTTAGGGGTTCAGAACCAATCGGTTGAAATCCTTCGTACCGTCGACAAAATTTCAAAAATTGGTCGTGAGGAAGTCCTGGGGCTTTTAGAATCCCTTACAGGACGCTCCAGTGCAGAACAAATACTCGCTTACATCGAAACAACCGGTGAGCCTGACGAGGCTTTACTTACAATGGAAAATCTGGCCGGTGGACCTGCTGAAGATTCACAACGTCTTCGTGAGGTTCTGAGTATGCTCCGAGAAAATCAGTTACTTCAGAGGTTTCGCCTCTCTCCGTCTATTACTCGTGGTCTTGATTACTATACAGGTTTGGTCTTTGAAACTGTTCTGAATGCTTTACCCGAAATCGGTTCGGTGTGTTCAGGTGGGCGTTACAACGATTTAGCCAATCTTTATACCAAAGAAAAACTGCCCGGCGTTGGTGGGAGTGTCGGACTAGACCGTCTTTTGGCAGGTTTAGAAGAGCTCGGTGTGATGCCGCAAACGGCAACCACCACCTTAGTTCTCATCTTAAATCAAGAGGCTTCTCGAATTGGTCGTGCGCATGCTGTCGCTCAACAGCTACGAAACTTGGGTGTTCCCGCAGAAGTCTACCTTGATCAGCGCAAGATTCCGTCTCAGTATAAATTTGCCGAAACGAAAGGGATCCCTTTCGTTGCCGCCTTAGCCCCCGAAGTCTCTCAAGAACCACAACTCCAGACCTTTCAACTGAAAGATATTCGTACCGGCGAAGCGAGAGCTGGCCTAACGGTTAAAGAAGCAGCCACGTGGGTACTCGCTTAAGAACGACGACGTAAAGCCTCTAAGCGACGGCTGTCTTCCCGAGTCAAACTTTCAAGAATTTCTTGGCGAGACATTAAAAACAGCTCTTCAAACCGAAGGGCCTCAGCAATAACTTCGGGATGACTCCATAAAACCGGAGAGGCAACGACCACCTTTCGGGTTTCAAAATGCGAAACACTGCCCCGTAAAGCCATACGTTGTGCCAGGAGATCAATACTTGAGCGACTGAGAGATCCTCCCATCCAAACATCCCAACCTCGAGCACGAGCTTTTGCGGCTATCTTTTCGACCTCGCTCAACAAACCATCCGAATCAGGGGTAACTTGCGGGTCAAGCCACGAACCAGCAAGGTCTGTACGCCCTATGGTCAAAGAATCCATCTTTCCTTCGGCGTAATCGAGAATTTCATCAAAGGATTCAAGGCAGGTCCTGGTTTCAACATTAAACGCCAGTCGTGGTTTCCGGCCAAAGCGATAGACGCGATTCACGGCTTCCCAAAACTTTGCCAAGGCAAAGGGACTTTCAATCATAGGAGCTACTAAACCATCTACCCCTAAGTGAAGAGAGTCCTGTAAATCACGAACCGCTTCACAGCCCCCAATCTTGAGGATGAGACCCAAACCAGCCAAAGCGGTCAACCGTCTGAGGCGAACTAGATCATTAAAGCTAGAACCTTCTGCCTCAAATTCCGCTTTGATATAAGAAATGCCAAAATTATCTCGCAGGTGGAGCAATTGTGCGTAAAGATCTTCTTCAAGGCCGAACATGAATCCCTCCGGTTTCTTTAATATCGGAAGACCAAGCCCAAGGGAAAAGGAGGGAATCCATCCTTACGACAAAGTATCACTCCACCCACAAAGACGATCCCACAGTGTATCTTGCAACCAGGTATTTTCTAAAGCTGGTAAGCGTCGCGAGTGGTCACTCGGCCACCAGACTTGATGCGGCAAAGGAAGGTTTCTCATCAATTTTAAGGCTCGCATAGCAAGTTTGTCGACACGGGGATATAAAAACGGCAAAAACCCTGTCAACGCCAAGTTTTCTGTTCCGGCCTTAAGAGCGTAAGCGTGCAAGCCCCCTGAAGACCATTTTCTGGCTTGGGCGAAAAGCCATAAAAGGCGTCCTGCTTGCGCATCGGCCCATAGCCGTTCAGGATCCTCCGCCTGGACGGTTTCTTCCAGGTCCTCTTCGGGAACCTCTTCGGTAAATTCTTCTTCCGTAAGACTGGTATCCCAAAGGGCGTCATCCGAAGCTGACCAATCTAATCGACCCTGTTTCCACTCAGAAGCGACATCGCCAATGATCACGCCCTTTGTCTTGTCTAAAAGCGGCTCTAATTTTCGTGTTAAAACGAAGGGAGAAAGGACATTATAAATAAAAGAAGGGTGCGGTTCTTCGGCTGTGGGTTCATCAGGTCCCGGTTTTAACCCACTAAAGTGAAAAATCGCGTCAAGTTGGTCGGTACGTTCTTTCAGACGTTCCGCCAGTGCTAACGCATCAGGAAGCAACGAAAACTCCGCAAAAAAGAGTTCTGGTTCCGCGTCCGCCCTCGCCACCGCACGAACTTGCTCACGTAATGCAAATCCATGGTCCCATTCCCTCGCTACCATAAAAACGTGAACTCCCCGTCTTGCGAGTTCAAGCGTTACAGCTTTTCCCAAAGGATTGGTAGCTCCGGTCACCAAAGCATAGGAGCCGGGAGTCAAAAGCGGGCGAGATTCCGGCATGAATTTTCCTTATAAACTGAAGCGAATATGTTGTGCCAAAGAAATCGGTACCTCTACTTCCGTATCGGCACGCCCAAGAATGATTTCGGTCTCGGCGGTATGTTTGACAACAAACCTAACCCCTGGCTTTATACCCGAGGCCTGACAAAAGGGGAGCATAAGAGGAATAGCCTCGCCTTCCTCGGTAATCCTCAAGATCAGAATCTCGGCACCAAGAGGGGCCTGACTTAACCTTGGGGCCCCTAGCAATTTGGACTCAATTTCTGTCCCCGGAAGCGGATTGCCATGGGGACAAGTCTGCGGATGCCCCAGTTTGGCATCCAGGTGGTCTTCAAGATCTTGGGAAATGTGACTTTGCAACACTTTTGCTTCTTCATCAGCCTTATCCCAAGGAAAATCCAAGAGGCGTACCAGCAAATGCTCAAGAAGGTAATGGCGTTTAAGAACCCTTAAAGCAAACAGTCGCCCTTGTTCGGTAAGATTCACAGGCGCATAACGTTGATAGTCAACGAGTCCAAGCTTTTTCAAGCGGACTAGGGCTTGAGTCACAGCGGGTGTGGAAACGCCCATCCACTCCGCCAGCCGAAGATTGGTAACGGTGCCGTAATCTCGATGAATGAGAAAAATATTGCTGACATATTCAGCGGCGGTGGGAAACTGTTGGGAAAGAAGCTCCAAATCCGTAACCATAACCGTACCATAAAAGAAAAACGCTCTTCTCGCTACTCCCTGAGCAAAAAAAAAATTGATGATGATTAATGACTTGACAGTAAGAAAGTCTGATCTGTAGGATGTCGCTATCCTCGGGGGTGCTGGGTTATACCAGCTGAGAAGGTGAACGGTTATGAAATCGCAACCTACCCTTAGAACCTGATCTGGCTAGAACCAGCGGAGGGAGTTGGAATGAAGAGTAAGAATTCATTAACGTTTTCACGAAAAGCGGCCTTAGCCGTTATTTTAGTGGCCTTGGGGGTGGTTTTAGCCCCCTTTACGACCTTTCCTATCGGTCCGGCTAAAATTAACCCTACACAGCAATTTATCAATGTTTTGTCAGCGGTTCTTTTAGGGCCCTCGTGGGCTGTAGGAAACGCCTTTGTGATCGCTGTCTTGCGAAATCTTTTGGGGACAGGAACAATCCTCGCCTTTCCCGGAGGCATGATCGGTGCCTTGTTGGCAGGGTTGCTCTATCGTTGGACTTCTAAGATTCTCTTAGCGGCCCTTGGTGAAGTGGTTGGCACGGGGCTAATTGCCTCTTGGATCAGCGCCGTTTGGATTGTCCCGGTGCTGATGAAATCCTCCGCCGGGTTTCTCGTACTGTTTATCCCCTTTGGCTTAAGCACGCTGACAGGTGCCACACTTGCTATTATTGTTCTTAGTTTTCTTAAAAAAGCGCGTCTGCTCAATTCTTGGCAAACGCTACCTCAAACCCCTCCCCCCGATCGCCCTGCACCATGAAATCCTCATGCGCTATGATTAGAGCGATAGGTGTTGGTTTTCAATATGCCGGTTATGAAATACCCAGTCTTGGCTCCACGGAGCTGGAAGCACGGGAAGGTCAGCTTATCGTCCTTCAAGGGGAAAATGGTTCTGGAAAGTCAACGTTTTTACGCTGTCTAGCCGGTCTCATGCCACAGTTCTACCAGGGAACGACTCATGGGGAGCTTACCGTTGATGGTCTTGACGCCTTTGCGGCCGATCCCCACGAGTTCTTCGGTCGTTGTGCGTTGGTCAGTCAAGAGCCCCGTTCACAGGCATTTTGCCCCAACCTCTTTGAAGAAATTGCCTTTGGTCTTCGCAACCTTGGGTTAAAAGAGAACATTTCGTTTCGAGTGGAGGAGGCCGCCGAGGCCGTTGGTCTGACCCCTTTTCTTGGCCACTCGGTAAGAACCCTCTCGGGAGGTCAGCAAAAACTCGCCCTTTTGGCCTGCCACCTAGCCTTACGACCCAAGATTCTGCTCTTGGATGAACCTTTGGCCAATCTGGATGAGGATTCACAACGCCGTTTAATTCAGCTGATCGCTCGAGAAAAATCTCAGGGAACCCTTCTTATCGTTAGTGAGCATCAAAGAGGCCCTTTGAGTGCTTACACCGATGAGGTGTTGACGTTAAAGGGGCCCGCAGTTCAGCTTCCGACTGAACAGCCCCTACCCTTAGCCAGCCTTCCACCCCGGTTGGCCATTACAGGCTGGCTAGCCAAAGATTGTGATTGGGGCCACCAATCGGTGGTGTTATCGGATATCAATTTTCATCTACCAACACATCCCGGGCTTTTAATCACTGGGGCCAATGGTTCGGGAAAAACTACCCTTCTTAAAGCTCTTCGCGGTCTTCTTCCCCCCCGACGAGGGCGATTAGACTTTAATGGTGTTCCCTTAAAGAAACAAAAAATTTCACAAATGGCCTCTGTGATAGGTTATGCTGGTCAACATTCCGATCAGCATTTTTTTTGTCTAACGGTAAAAGAAGAGCTGGAAGCCTCAGCTCATCTGTGTGGGCGTTACGATGCGAATTGGCTTGAGTGGCTATCCCAACAGTGGGGCTTAAATTCGTTGGCAGAACGTCCCCCTTATCATCTCAGTGGCGGAGAAAAACGGCGCTTGTTACTAGCTGCCAGTTTGGCAGCACGACCCGAGCTTCTGTTGTGGGATGAGCCAACGGCGGGTTTAGATTCCGTCTATCAAAACCGAGTGAAGGCCATGATCAGTCAACTACAAGCCCATGGCTTTAGCGTGATTGCCTCAGAGCACCATGAGAATTTGCCTTTGGAACGCCGGATGCACCTTAAACAAGGCCAAGTTTTTGTATGAACGACCCAAGAGCCCGTTTTTTTCTTTTAGTGTTGTATACCACAGCGTTAAGCCTAGCTACATCACTGACAACCGTGGTTAGTCTGACAGTACTCGGGGCTAGCGTTTGGGTCCTACCACGGGTACGAGCCTCAACGAAGGCTTTTCTCAAAGCCTTTATCCCGTCTGCCCTTATTTTTGGCAGTGTCACCTGGGCTTTTCAAGGCGCGATTGCCTTTGAAGCCGTGTTGCGTTTAGCTGGCCTGATGCTAGGACCCTGGGCCTTTTTTCAGACGACAGAACCCGAAAGTATCTACCAAGTGATGGTTTGGCTACGCGTTCCTCGTTCCTGGGGGTTTACCTTTTCCGTATCCCGACAATTTCTTGAGATTCTTACCTCAGACCTGACCGAGATTTGGCACACTCTGTTGACCAGAGGATTGCCTTTAGATCGACCCCTGAAACGTTGGTTCAACCTACCTCGATTTCTTCTTCCAGTCTTGGTGAGTTCTTTTCATACGGCAGAACAACTGGCTGAAACCTTAGAAACACGAGGAATTGCTCAACTGCCCCAAAGCCATCCCACTTTTCACTGGAAAAAAAAAGATTCTCTGGGTACTTTGGCAGGATTTCTTTTGGTGGGGTTTAGCCTCTGGACCCGCTAAAAAGTTCGGCTTGCTTTTGCAAGTAGGAAGTGGCTAAAGGAATAGGAGCTCCTTCAAGAACCGCATTTAAGGCCGATGAGATGGCATCTCGAACCTGTTCATACCCAGGGAGCACCGGTTCTGATTGTAAGCGGCAGGTTTTGAGCAAAGAAAAAGCTTGCTCAAACTGAGGGTGTGCCGCCAGATACTTGGTTAATTGCGCCGCTGTTGAAAACCGTACAGGAAAGTAATTCGAGGCTTCCACCCAAGCGGCTTGTTGGGTGGGTTCACTCATCCAACGTAAAAAGCGCCAGGCCGCCAATTCGTGTTCTGGTGTACTTTTGATCACACTGATCGAAGCTCCATAGATATTCAAAACCGGCTGAGGAGTCGAATGCGGTAAAGAAGCGATACCCCAAGCGAAGTGCCCCAAGGGGCTCGTTTTTATGGCCTTTTCATAAAAAGGGATACCAGACGAAGAATCCATGACGAAAAGAACCTTTTGATTGGCAAAATCGGCCTGGTCTGCGTACTTTTCGGCGACTTTAGCCGCAAAGCCATCACGGTAGAGCTGGGATAAAAACCGAAAGGTCGCTTGGACTTGAGGGTTACTGAAGTTAAAGGCCCGTTGATCGGGGGTAGAAAAGGACCCTCCACGACTGATGACCTGGGCAAAAATATTCGATGCATCATAACGAATTTCATAGCCAACTGTGCCTCGAGACTTATTGGTGGCTAAACGGCAATCCTGGGCAAATTCCTCCCAGGTCGAAGGAGGCCCAGACAAACCTAAACGATGAAGCCAGTCCTTGTTGTAATACAAAACCTCTGCCGAACGATTGATAGGCCACCCTAGACGTTCTCCTGAGAATCGTCTACTGAGATCCTGCGTCAAAAATCCAGGAACGAAGTCGGCCAATTGTTGTGAAGAAAACCCCGCAGGTCCTGTGACAAAGGGACTGAGGTTGACTAATGCTCCGGCTTCCCGGTAAACGTCGGCATCAGTCTGGTAGGCAACAACGAGGTCTGGAAGGACTCCCCCGGCAATTCCCGCCGCCATTTTGCTGAAGGTTTCAGAATAATTGCCAGAAAACTCACCATGGACGTGAATATCCCAGGGGTTTGTTTGGTTGAATTGTTGAATCAAATGCTCCATGGCTCGGGCACGAGACTGTGTATGTTGGTACCAAAAGGTTATGTCTATGGCGTGGCCTTGGGGACGAGGGGATGAGCAAGAAGCTAGCAGTAGACTAAAAACAGTACTTAGAAAAAGCAAAATTCGCATCGGCGTTCCTCTTAGCGGATCCCTGAACGAACCAGAGTTTCTGTAATTCGACGTTGAAGAATAAGAAAAACAATAAGCATAGGAAGAATGGCAAACAAGGATGCCGCCATTCGTAGTCCAAGTTGTGAGCCTTCTTCACTGGTAAACCTTGCTAAGGCTATGGCCACGGGGCGCCAGGTTGCCGACTGCGAGATCAAAAGAGGCCACAGCAAGGAGTTCCAAGAGCCCAAAACTTCTAAAAAGATAACCGTTGCTAACGGTCCTGAGAGCAAGGGAATCACGAGCTGGAGAATTGTTCTGATCGTTCCCGCGCCGTCAATGGCTGCGGCATCAAACAATTCCTGGGGAATTTGGCGAATGTATTGGTTTAAAAAAAAGATGTAAAAGGCATTGGCCATAAAGGGAACCGTCATGCCTTGCCAAGTGTCCACCCAATGCAGGGAGGCAACAGTTAAGAAGTTGGGAATAAAAGTCACTGTTTCAGGGATCATTAGGGTGGTGAGGACTGCTGTGTACACCCAGTTTTTTCCAGCAAATTCAAGGCGAGCGAAAGCATACGCGGCGGGAATGGTTGTTACAAGTAATCCTGTTACCGTGATCACGCTCAAGAAGATACTGGTCAGCAAACCACGACCGATGCCGCTGAGCCATACCACTTGAAAATTAGGCCACCAAGGTTCAGTGGGCCAGAATTGGGGGTTAAACGGATTGGCCGAAATTCTTGTCATGACCTCGGCTGGTGATTTCAAGGCGGTGGCACCCATCCAGATGAGCGGGAACAACGTAAGAAGGGCAAAAAATCCCACTCCTAACCAACGAAGCAAGAGGGAAAAGGGCTGATGCCGCCAAGTGAGCGTTTTCAATAGAACACTCTTTTCTCCCACAGGCGCCGTTGAGCGTTAGTCACTGCGAGAATAATAAGAAATAAAACAACCGCTAACGCGGCAGCATAACCGTAGCGCACCTCTCGAAAGAAGGTGAAAAAGATCATCACGCTGGCAGGGTCAACAGCACTTGCAGTGGAAGCATCTCTTAAAACATAGATACTAGAAAAGGCTTTGAACGTGCCGACCACTCCGAGAATCGTCAAGAAAAAGGTTGTCGGTGAAAGAAGAGGTAAAAGAATTCGGAACAACAATTGAGGCTTGCTCACCCCCTCGAGCGCAGCCGCTTCAAAAACTTCTGCCGGTATTGCGGCCAATCCATTGGCAAAAACAAGAGCGTAGTATCCGCTGTAGAGCCAGGTATTAAACAAATTGATACACAGTAACGCCAAGCTCGGCCCTGCCGCCCAACTTGACCACCAATCCGAAAAAAAGACCGGTAACTGATCCGCTGAAAATACACCTTTAGGTTGTTTCAACCATTGCCAGGGGCCAACATGAAAAAATGCCAACACTTGATTGGCCGGAGACTGCGGACTTAAGGAGAAAAGCAACGTAAAAACTGAAGCCGATGCCACTAAAGGAAGAATATACGGCAAAAGAATTGCGGTTCTCAGTGCTGTTTTTCCGCGAAAACGGGCATGAAGAGCTAAGGCTAAACTCAAACCCAGGATAAGCTGAATCGGCACAGTCCCTAGAGCAAACCACAGGGTAATTTCTAAGGACCGGAGAAAATGAGCATCACCCTTGACCCACACTTGTCCCAAAAGCATCAAGAGGACAATTCCCGCTCCTCCAGACAAAAAACGAAATATCACCCGAAAGGCTCCCGTTCTTCGACCCGCCAGATTCAAGAACAGACCAACCAAAAAAATGGTCAGAACAATTTCCATGAAATTCGCCCAACTGCCAAAGATTTCATGATAGTGCTCTAACCCAACAAAGGAACCTGGACGAATTTGCCAATGAAACAAGCTCACAACTACGGTATAAAACAAGGGAAAAACCGCAAAAACCGCCAGGAGTACTAAAGCTGGTAGCAAAAGGAGATAGGCTGTCTTAGTCTGTTGTTTTTTGAGTGACGAGGCCATCGCTGACCTTAAAAGTCATTCATAAGGGGGACTTTGTCAACTCTCAAATTTTCAAAACTACTGGACACTGGGCCTAAAAATCCCTATATTTGCTTTGTTAGTTCTTTTGGCGCCGTACCCAAGTGGTAAGGGAGAGGTCTGCAAAACCTTCATTCAGCGGTTCGACTCCGCTCGGTGCCTTTTGGTATTCCTACCCTATCAGCCCAGAAAACTAGTTAGTTTCCTGGGCTTTTTTTGAATTTTTTTTCTTCGTAAGATTTTCTCTCGTCAGTGCCTCCGAAGAATAGGAGGACACAGATGAAAAAACTTTCTCTGTTTGTCGCGTTGATTCTTTTAGGGGGAGCTGTATTTGCCAACGGCCAGGCCGAACAATCTAGCTCTTCCAGCTATTCCGGTCCTATGGGGCTTAAAGCCGATATGAGCCTTGTCAATCCTGCTGATCCCTCACAATACAACCTAACGGGATTAGGACCAAGCGTGACGGCGTTCACAACCGAAGCGGAGGCCCAAAGCCTCGCTGCCCACGGCCCCACCATTTATTTCTTTGCCGCGACTTGGTGCCCAAATTGCCAAGCCACTTACAAAGATATACAGGCCCATTACCAAACTATTCCTGCCAACGTTCATCTCGTTTTCGTCGACTATGATAAAGCGTCAGCGTTGAAGCAGAAGTACGGTATTACGATGCAGCATACCTTTGTTTTGATTGATTCTCAAGGAAACAAAGTCAAGGCATGGGCCGGTACAAGAACAGTAGCGGATATCCTTAAAGCCGCTGGAATTTCATCGTAGATCATCGATCACCATCGGGTGCCCCTAGGAGGCTTTTATGCTGATACTCATCAGTTTCGCGTTTCTTGCCGGCGTAGTGACAATTGTCTCGCCCTGTGTTCTGCCTATTTTACCGGTTGTGCTTTCAGGATCTCTGG
>JABEVK010000017.1 GCA_013044245.1 Spirochaetales bacterium
CAGGTTGGTTGTTGAAACCACTGAACCACCGCGTTGCCGGCGATCAGCGAACAATCGTCGGGCCAGAGCAAATGCTCGGCGTCGCCCTCCAGAAAGTGAAGCTCGGGGACGAAAATTTGGTCGAGGAGTTTGGCCTCGGGTCGCCACAGATCGTTCAACCACAGTTCATCAAGCTCAAACTCTGAGCTAAGTCGTTTGGTCAGGGTTAAGGCACCACAACCGATTTCGAGAACTTTGCTCCATCGCCGTTGGGGAGCAAACAGCTGGAGTAGATTGACCAACTTCGTCGCCATGGCCGTCTGAATCTGAGCCGCTTGTTCGTAGCTGTCCTGGGCTCGTTGAAAATGCCAGGCCGCGTCATACGGCATGAACAGTATCCTCGGGGCTGGCCAAAAACGCCTCCCAACTGGGCCAAAGGTGAAAAAGAAAATGCCCGGCGTCGACTTCTCGGCCCCCGTGCCAGTACCGTCGTTGAGCGGCGGGGGGCATGATAAGGTCTTTTGCACCGATGATCACCGAGGAAAAAAACTGCCTGGCTTGTTCGGGGGGAACAAAGGATGCTGTATTTTGCAGGACCTCGTGTAAAACAGCGAGTTCCCCCGCTTGGTCCTCGGCTAAACGCAGAGGGGCGTGCCGCTGGAAGTGAGCCCAAACCTCCTCCGAGCCGCAAACCCGGCGATAAAACGTTTCACGTGTTTCGACACTGAAAGTTTTGCGGGTGAGTGCGAAAATCGCCGGCGGGATACCCCACTGAGCGTTGAGGGGATTCAGTGTGCCATTGACAGCCACGCGCTTTCCGGGTGGTAACGCCCAGGCGGAGGCTACGGTGCTGTAAACCCAGACCCCCAACGACCACGCAATAACATCCACGCGGCTAAATGACCTGAGTCGGGCTAGATCAGAAACTTCGAGGGGTTCGAAAAGATTTTGGTACCCGCCGACAAAGGCTAAAGAGCTAGCCTTCGGCTGTGGCCAAATCCGCCAGGGGTTTTCATCCATCGCGAACCCGTTGAACACCAGGATCAACCGTCCTCCGTCTTGGCCTGAAACCAACCAGTGTAGGTTCATGACAAACCCTCCAGGGTTGTCCACAAGGGGGCCCACATCTCGGGCGACATGTCCGCCCGAAGCGAGAGGCGCAGGCGCGCACTCCCTTCGGGGACGGTGGGAGGGCGGATGGGAAGAACACTCAGACCCGCTTCGACACAACGGTTTGCCGCCTGCACGGCACGTACGTCGCTTCCCAGCATCAAGGGGACAATCCAACTGTGCCCCGGAATCATCCATCCCTTGGATTGAGCTTGAGCATGAAACTCACGGGCGAGTCTCGACAGCTCAGTGCGGCGGCGGGCCAGGTCGGGCTCGAGCGAAAGGTGAAACAAAGTTACAACGGCACAGGCCGGGGGCAGGGCTGTGCTAAAGATGAGGGGGCGGCTTTTTTGAATCAAATACTCAATCACGACGGGATCGGCCGCTACAAAGGCCCCCACCGAGGCCAGAGCTTTGCCAAAGGTTCCCACCACAATGTCTACTTGGTTGGCCAGACCGTCTCGAGCGGCCACCCCGGCTCCTCGTGGTCCCAGGACGCCAAAGGCATGGGCCTCATCCACAACCAAAAAGGCCTCGTGCCGATTCTTAAGCTCAACAAGTGCAGAAAGGTCAGCTTCGTCCCCGTCCATCGAAAACAACGATTCGGTGACCACAAACGCGCGTTTGTACTGACCTCTGTGTCGTTTGAGCATATCCTCGAGGTGCGACGCATCGGCGTGACGGTAGCGGTGCAAACGGGCACCCGATAAGCGCCAACCGTCAATCAGACTGGCGTGAATCAAACGGTCGGCAAAAATGGCATCACCTGGGGCCGCCAGGGCGGCCAACAGCGCTGTATTGGCGTGCCAGCCGCTATTGAAGAGCAGAGTTTGACGCCCGGGGTACAGGGTTGCTAGGGTTGACTCGAGTTGGGCATGCCAAGGTGAGGCCCCTGCCATCAGACGGCTGGCCGTTGACCCCCATAGCGGCAGGCTTTGGTTTTGGACCAGAGTGTCGAGGTGGCGTGACAGCTGGTGGGCAATCTGGGTGTCTCCTGCCAGGCCTAAGTAATCGTTGCCTGAAAAGTTCACCAAACGGTGTCCGTCCTGCCAAAGAAACGGTCCTTGGGTAGCGCTTGGTGTGCGGATGTGCCTCCAACGGGCTTGGTCTTTTAACCGTGTCAGATCTGCTTGCCAGTCAGTCAGGGCGTCGTGGGCGGTAAAAAGATTGGGGGTCATACATCCCTCGGGGTGGGTTTGACTGGTAAAATCCGGTCTTGTAAAACCCCGTCCTTTGGTAGCAAACGGTGTTCTCGAACGAGGAGTTGTGTCGTCTCGGTAAGAACTTCGGTACTAAGCTTAAGGATGTTTGTGAGGTCGCGAGGGGTTAGGCAGAGGGGAAGAAACCAATACAGAGTGTCACCTAGCGGGCGCAGAACCAGCCCTTTGGCCAGGGATAATTGGTAGGCTCGTTGCCCGGCCCTGAGGGTTGCGGGCCAGGGCTTTCCCGTTTCAGGGTTTACCAGGTCGACTGCGCCAATATGTCCCAAGAAGCGAATATCTCCTAACTCGGGGCGCGTTTGCCAGCCCCTTAAGTAATCATGAAAGGCTTGGCTGACCGGAGCAGACCTTTCAAGCGCCCCTAAACGCCAAAATCGAGAGTCAAAGAGTCTTAGGCTGGCCAGGGCCGAGGCGCACGCGATGGGGTTGGCGGTAAAGCTATGGCCGTGCAAAAAGGTTTTGCCAGGACCTTCGAAAGCCAGCTCGACTTCGGCTGTCGTTATCGTGAGTGCTAATGGCAAGACTCCGCCTGACAGGCCCTTGGCCAAGCAAAGAAAGTCAGGAACGGTTCCTGCCTGATCGAGGGCGAAAAACGTGCCAGTTCGGCCAAAGCCTGTGGCCACTTCGTCGTAGATGACCAAGATGCCGAGTTCACGACACAGCCGCCCCAGACGGCGTAGGTAGTCGGCCGGATAAGGCTGCATCCCCGCAACACATTGAATCAGCGGTTCGACGATAACCGCGGCCGTAACGTCTGCTTGTCGCCGTAACAAGGCTTCGGTGGTTTGCCAAACCTCTTCGGGGCAGGTGAGTGCCACAGGGTTACCGGTTTTGTTGCCCAAGGCTTGCGCGCGGGGGGCCGGTAATCGGTACGACGGCAAACGTAGGGGGCGAAATACCCCATGAAAATCGTCAACGCCACTGACTCCCACCGCCCCCAGGGTGTCGCCGTGGTATCCTTCCTCGAGGTAGGCAAACTGCGTCTTTTTAAAAAAGCCTCGGTTGAACTGGTACTGAAAGGCCATTTTTAGCGCCGCTTCAACAGCCGTCGACCCGTCATCCGAATAGAAAAAACGGTTAAGTGCAACAGGAAGGTGTGAAGTGAGCGCCGCGGTGAGCTCAAGCGCCGCCGGATGCGTAAAACCCGAGAAATTGACATGATCAAGACGTTTTGCCTGATTTTTGATAGCTCGTACGAGGGCCGGGTGTCCGTGTCCATGTAAATTGGTCCACCACGAGCTAATGGTATCGTAGTAGGAGTGGCCCTGATCGTCGTAGAGTTTGACGCCGCGTCCCCGGACGATCAAGGGCGGCTCGGCAAGCCCTTGGCGTTGAGTAAAGGGGTGCCAAAGCAGTTTCTGATCGATTTTCTTCAGTTTATCGTGCTTCAACCTTGACCAATCCACCTGAAAAAGATAGGAGTACGGCGATCATACGTCGCTGTCTGTCCGACGTCAATTCCCTGCACAAGGAGTGACCCTATGTGGAAAGAGCTTGCTCAGCGCATTTTATCTGGTTATGACCTGACTCACGACGATGCCCTGACAATTTTGCGGGCACCGGATACCGAGCATTTGCAGATTTTAGATGCGGCCTGGACGGTTCGGCGGCAGTATTTTGGAAATCTCGTCAAAGCGAATGTCCTTTCGAATGCCAAACGAGGTTTGTGTTCAGAAGATTGTCACTATTGCGGTCAGTCACAGCATGCCCAAGATGTATCCGCCAAGCACGGTTTTTTGACGAAGGAAGAGCTAGTGCGTCAAGCAAAAGAGGCTCAAGAAACGGGAGGAAGTCGGTTTTGTGTTACGATGGCTGTGCGATCGGCAAGTTGGAGCGCGGTAGAAACTCTAGCCGACGCAACCAAACAGATCAAAGCTGAGTTAGGCATGGAGGTCTGCGCCTGCATGGGGTTGATGACCGGTGATACCGGCAAGGCGAAATTGAAGTTTTTGAAAGATGCCGGGGTGGACGCCTACAACCACAACCTCAACACACACGAAGAGATTTATCCTCAAATCTGTTCGACGCACACGTACCAAGACCGTCTGGAAACCCTGCATAACGCCCAGCAGGCAGGCTTTTCTCTATGTTCAGGACTGATCATTGGCATGGGCGAATCGGACGAACAAATTGCTGAATTAGCTTTGACTTTTCGCCGCGAAAAGGTCGACAGTATCCCGGTCAATTTTTTGATCGCCGTCGAGGGGACAAAACTGGCTCAAAGGACAAAGATGGAGCTTCGTCCATGGAAGGCTCTGCGCTACCTGTGTCTGTTTCGTCTCGCTAATCCATCGGCAGAAATTCGTGCCAGCGCGGGTCGAGAGCTACACCTGCGTAGTTTGCAAAACCTCGCACTGTTTCCAGCTAACAGTATTTTTTTGGACGGCTATCTGACGCAACCTGGTCAAGGTGCCGAAAAAGACTTAGCCATGATCAACGACTTGGAAATGGAAGTTATCGCGGGACATTAACGATCATGGCACATTAACGGGATTTTCGCTTTTCAACCGGATGGGGATGCGTTACGCTGAAGCTATGCAGGAAAATAACGACTGGTACGCCAAAACGTCTTCTGTTCAGACCATGAAAACCTGGGCGAAGCGTCCCGAAGCCCCTCGAGATTTGCCCGAACCCTTTGTCACGTTCTTTTCTTCGGATGCTTCAGAAACGTTTCCTACCGATGCGGTCTTTTTGCCGGGAGATAAGACACTGCGTCCCCAAGATATTGCGTTTCGGTCACGTCTGTTAGGGTTAGATCAGAAAGCGTTAACGCTATGGGAAGAGCGGGGTAGACAGATCGAAAAGCTACAGTTTCCTCTCTCCGAGATTCGTTGGATTCAGCGCGGGGTCGTATTGTTGTCGTCTTGGCTTGAGGTTTCTAGTGACACCCATGCAGCCCGTCTGCCGTTTGCTAGCGTCAATGAAATTCTGATCGATCCTTTTCTTCTTCGTCTGAGACAGGCCGTAGCCCCGCCGGGGGAATGCGACGAAGAGACCTGGGAACGTTCGCGCGACAACTTGGACCGGCTGGGTCCCCTCCACTTTAAGTTCATGAGCTATGGCCGGCGCTTGTTGCGCCGTGGCGATTGTGTGCGTGCGGTGGCCTATCAGGAGGAACGGCGAGTCGGTTGGAGAAAATTTGTGACTCCGTTTTTGATGATTCTTACCGAGAAAGAATTTCTGATCATCCGTGACCCGGAACATATTCGTCGTGGTCGTCAGGGCCTCTACGGGGGTATTTTTTCATTTGCTCCCCTAACACAGATTCAGTCTTTGACCTGGGAGAGCCTCAATGGTACCGGGGGACGAGATAAAGGCGAGTTTCGCCTTGGTTGGAAAGCAGGCGGCCAGCTGGTTTGGGAAACTTCTGGAGTCCAGAAAGAACTGTCAGCGCTGGTCGAGGCCTTTAACTCTCGGTAGCCAAGGACCCCAGGTCCCCGGCGTTTGCTAGGTTAAATCACTGAATTTACAGGTTTAAAACGTTGCGAAGGGCAGCGGGGTGTAGGCGGAAGGACGAGCCCAAGCCCTCTAAGAAGTGATGTTTCTCAAGCATATGGATGCATAGCTGGTTAAAAACTAGACGGTCGCCGACCGGCTTGCCGTTCTCGAGGCGCTGGACGGTGACAGAATCTTTGTGAAACAACCCGTCTTCCCAGGGGCAGGCGAATTGGCCGCGAGCTTCATAGACAAACACTCGCCACTTACCTTCTACAGTGACGGGCTCGCCTAAGCCCTTCTCGCCTTCTACAAGCAGGTACTTTAGGCGTTCAGCCACAGCGTCCCAGGACAGCCCGTGTTCGGCAAAAGCCTCTTCGTCATGCTGGATGATATCCGCCAAGGGTCGGCGGTCATGCCCTAGAAACCCTTCTTCTACAATCGCACCGGGCACCAGATTAGCCTGGGCCTTCTTGAGCTGTTCCGTCATCTTCATGGCAGACCCTCCTTAGGCAAATTTGTCGAAGTAAATCTTGTCGTCGGTCATTCCGTTCTTTCTCATAATTTCCATAGACGCATCCAGCATACCAGGCGACCCGCACAAATAGCCTTCTTTGGCGAGCTCACGAGGAATTTCAGTTTTAAACCTTTCGGCCAGAACATCAATGAGACGAGCTGGTTTGCCTTCCCATACCTCACCAGGGCCAGGCTCTGAAACAGCGGGAATAAAGTGAAAGCGTTCGTATTTGGCGGCTAACTCTTTCAACCAATCCATGAAGTAAAGGTCTTTTACCGAGTGCCCCCCAAAGAAATACCAAATATCCCGTTCTCCGAGTACGCCCCGAGCCTCCATATCCCGAAAGATGGAACGAAAAGGCGCCATTCCCGACCCACCGCCGACACAGATCATGGCGGCCTGGGTATCGTGGACACGAAAATCTCCGACAGGAGCCACAACGTTTATCTTGTCGCCGACCTTGAGAAATTTATGCACATAAGTAGTGACGGTGCCCCCCGGCACCAGACGAATCAGGAATTCCAGGGTGTCTTTTTCTTGAGGCGCGCTGGCAAACGAGTAGGCCCGAGCTGACGGCTCGCGAATGCCGCCATACGCTGGTACTTCGATCTGGCCGTATTGGCCCGCCGTGTAGGTTAAATCGCTACCTTCGGGAAGCTTAAGACGAACTTCTTTAATGTCGTAGGTCAGGTTCGTCATCGATTCCACAGTACAGCTGAGCTTCTTAATATTGAATAGCTCTTCGGGAATTTGGATGCCTATATCGGCCTTAACCTTAACTTGGCACGCCAAACGAACATTTTCTCGAAGCTCCTGCTGAGTTAAGTAGGGCACTTCGGTCGGCAAGTGGGGCCCAACATCAGATTTGACCTGACATTTACAAGCCCCGCACGAACCTCGTCCTCCGCAAGCAGAGGGAAGAAAGATACCTTGGTCGGCTAGTGTCCCCAGAAGTTTTGAGCCTCCTTTGACCGTCACCTGTTTTTTGCCGTTGATGTCCAATTGAACATCGCCATAGTTGTTGACAATGCTGTCAATCACCGAAATCATGACGGCCATGAGGACGCTGACGCCGCCAATCAGCAGGGCCTGCGCTGCCAAAGTTGAAAGAGGAAACATGAGCAGACTCCTTATTGCACCCGAAGAATTCCTGAAAAGCCCACAAAAGCCATAGCCATCAGACCCATGGTAATGAGGGTAATTCCGGGTCCTTTAAGGCCAGCCGGAACGTTGGATTTATCGATTTTTTTACGCATGGCCGCGGCCAAAATGATGGCCAGCCACCAGCCAATCCCCGAACCTAACCCAAAGATCAGAGCCTGAACGTAATCGTAATTGCGGATTTCCATAAACAACACCACACCCAAAATCGCACAGTTGGCGACAATCAAGGGCAGGTAGATACCCAGGCTCATGTACAACGCCGGGCTAACGCGTTCAATGATCATCTCGAGGGCTTGAACCACCGCCGCCACCACAATGATGTAGGCAAAGAGGTCCAGGTAAATCATGTTCCACGGAATCAGAATATAGTGCAAAATGGGCCAACTGATAGCGCTTGAAAGCACGAGTACAACGATAACCGCAATGCCCAAACCGTTCGAAGAACCAAGATCTTTTGAAATGGCGATGAACGAACAGGTTCCCAAAAAGTTGGCCAAAATAATATTCGACGTAAAGATCGACGCAAAGAGTAGAGTGATAGGATCAACGTAACTCATGCTGCCCCTCCAATAGCACTAGCGGATTTGGAGGCCTTCAAAGCCTCTTCTTTTTTAAGACCATTAGTCTTGAACACCCACATGATGATGGCGACCAAGAAGAACGCACTGGGTGCCATGATGGCGATGGTCCAGTTGTAGCCGTCCGAAACATACTGAGGGGGAAAAATCGGGAAGTCCGCAATTGTTCCGAAGGCAAGAGGTTCTCGGATCAAGGACAAAAGAACCAAAACGGCCATGTAGCCGATACCACTGGTAAAACCATCCCACCAAGAAATAAGGGGGCGGTTCGCGGGGGCGAAGGTCTCGGTACGACCCATCACGATACAGTTGGTGATGATCAGACCAACGTAGGGCCCTAGCGACCGTGCGACTTCGGGAGCAAAGGCGTTAAGAATCAACTGAAACAAAACGACGTAAAAGGTAATTGCCAAAACTTGAAAAATCATTCGTACTCGGCGAGCAATCAGGTTCCGAATCCAGCTCAACGTAAAGCTGGCGAAGGCGGTCACTAAAGACACCCCAACCGTCATGATCAAAGTATTTACCACTTTGTTGGTGACAGCCAGCGTCGAGCAGATCCCCAGAACCTGAACCAAGACGGGGTTGTTGACGCTGAGATTTTCTTTGGTGACCTGGCGGAAGGTCGGTATGCTCATGATTGTCCCCCTTTCTGGGCAATAAATGCCTTCAAAAGAATCAGAGCCCGGTTATTCAGGATATCCCGGACTGCTGTACTGGTTATGGTGGCGCCTGCGATAGCATCCATGCCGTTGGGCAGTTTTTGGCCGCTGGGGTTAAAGACGACTCCTTGAGCGGTTTCAAGGCCCGTAAATTGACCGGTAAACCAGGGCTCCCCAATTCGCCCTCCCAAGCCTGGGGTCTCGACATCAAACAAGACCTGCACACCCGTGATCTGAGAGCCGTCCGCATTGACCCCTACGGCCAACGAGACGTTGCCCCACAGGCCTGGTCCTGTAAAGTCACCTCCCCAGCGTTTTTGACCATCAACCACCGTCGAGTAAAAGAAGATTGGTAGGTTTCCAGTATAGCTGGTGTCTTGGAGGGCTTTGTTGATTACTTCATCGTTCACCCGAGTGATAGCGAGTGACCGAGGGTTCGCCTTGACAGCGTCATAATTGACGGTTCCTTTAACCGTGTATTTTTTGAGGGCTTGGTAGGCAAGTTCAGCTTGATGGGGGTGTGAGGGGTCCGCAGAAACACCCAAGGACCTCAAGGTTTTTACCCAGTGTTGAAGCCTCCAGTAGTTGTCAGCGATGGGTTTCGTCGTAACAAAGGCCAAGGTGAGGGGGAATACCAGCACCAAGGTTACCGCAAAGGTAAAAAATATGGTAAAGACGTGACTGTCTTTATTGATTCTCATGACTCACCTCCCGCCTTGGCAGCTACTTTAGGAGCCGCGGCCTCTTTCTTTTTGGGGGGGAGAATTTCATCCAAGAGCATCGCAAAGGTATTGGCTGTCAAAATGGCAAAGCTGACGCCTTCGGGAAAGCCGGCAAATACTCGTATCGTTATGGTTAGACTGCCAATAATAATTCCATAAAGCGCCTGCGAAAGGGGCTTTTTGGGGGCCGAAACGGGGTCGGTGGCCATAAAGACGGCGGCGAACAACAACGAGCCCGACATCAAAAAGCCCGCAAGATCACCCAGAGAAGCCAGGCCTCCTACACTACGATGCGCGGCAAACACGGGGAATCGACTATCCATCATCCCTGAAAAATAAAACAGCAGGGTGAAAGCGATGGCGCTCACGATAGTCCAAATCAGGGGCCGCCAGTTGGCGGTTTTCGTCATCATCAAGTACAGTCCCGCCAAAATAATGAGGAAAATGGGGCCTTCGCCAATGGAACCCACCCGCAACCCTAAAAACAGGGCCAGAGGATTGTTGGCGTCCAGCGGAAAAGTCATACCAAAAAGCGAGACGGTGCGATGCCAGTCATGAGCCTGCGCAAGGCCTCGATAGACCTCGAGAGGCGTTGCCATGGCTACGGCATCAAGATCGCTTAAGGCGTTGGCGTGCCCTTTGGTATACGGAAATAGGTAGGCTGTCGTGACGTAGAACGCGATGGTCAGGGCAACGACCACGATCGAGCCACGGATGACGGGGCCGGTCTTTCCCTCGCTTCGTACAAACCACCAGTATAACCCAGCGGCTAAGAGGGTCATGAACACGGCTTCGGGAAAGGTAGACCCTTGAACCAGCAGGTTCATGGATCCGCCGATGGCGAAATTGCCGGGAATCATCCAGGTGGTCTGCATCATCAGGGGAAACGAGATGTAGACAAAGGTTCGTCCCGTGATGGCGGGGTTGTAAAGGTTGCGACCGAAGCCGCCAAAGACCTCTTTGCCGATGATGACGGCAAAGAAAATACCCACTCCGGCTACCCAAAACGGAACGGCCGGGGGGAGCGAGAGGGCGAATAAACCGCCGGTTACCCAAACCGCTTCGGTGACTTTTTTGCCGCGGCTTTTTTCAAAGACAAATTCTGCAGCGCTCGCCAACAAGACAACGAAAGCTAAGAGAAGGGGGACTCGCCACCCGTATAAATAGGTTGACCACAAAAAGATGGGGGTCAGGGCATAAAGCACCCTCCGCATCGGGTCCTGTTTGATAAAGAAACTCGAGATTTTGGGCACGGTTCCTCCTCGCTTGATGGAAGTTGAAAGTCCGATGCGGGATTTATTCCCGATGGGGCACGGCTGTGTAGCCGAGCTTCGAGACCAGGTTGACCACCGCTTCGACCGCTGTTGAGTTCGGATCGTAGGTGAGGTTGATCTGGGAGTTATCCCTGCTCACCGAAATCTCTTGAACCCCTTTGAGTTTGCGGCCGACGTGTTCCACAGCTCGGACGCAGTTGGTGCAGGTAGCCCCGTCCATGTCCAAAAGGATAAAGGCTCCGGGACCCTTTTTTTCGTCATCTTCGGTTTTCATGTTGTCAATGTAATGCCGCATTAAGCCTGTGTAAAGCAGTCAGGATTAAAAATACGGCACCCTCCGTTCATTATTCTCGGTTATCGTGAATTTCCCGTCAAGGCGATGTAAGAAATTTAGCAAAAATTAAAAAAAAAAGGGCCCCGTAGGGCCCCTGAAAAACAATCCTGCGTTAAGCTTGGATCAGAAATGGTTTTTCCCACAAACCTTCGCGACTTGTCTTACTGGCAATCGTTCGGTCAGTTAACTGATAAGAACCGGGGGCAAGCTCAGGTGTTTTACAGATCACCGAGGTGCTCCCCAGCTCGCTGTAAATACCTCTGCGTCTCCGCTGTCCTCGCCGGTATAGACCACCGACGTGTCGGGCCGCAGGCGGATCACAAAGTTGGTTTTATCGATTCGGGAAACCAAAAAAATCCACGTTGGGAATTTTACGCCTGGGGAGCCGATTTTTGACCTTTAAGAAGGATGACGAGCACCACCAGCCCTGCAATCTCGGCGGTTGCCGAAAAGGCGCAGACAGCCAGGGGCGAAACATCATACAAGAGCCCCATGACGGCGCCCGAGGCTAACAGGCCTACGCCGTTCATAGTATTGAAGATGCCATAGCCCGTCCCGCGTTTTTTTAGGGGGGTGAGGTCGGCAATGCCTGCCTTGATAACCGTTTCTTGGATGCCCAAGCTAAAGCCAAATAAGAGGATGGCTGCAATCAAAAGCCCCGAGTTCGACCCTAAAAACCCCAAAAACGGGAGCGGAAGGGACAAAAGCGGTACCGCATACAGCACTTTGAGACCTTTTTTATCATACCAACGGCCGACGAAAAAGGCCGCCAGACCGTTGGCTGCCATCGCCGCTGCATACCAAAAAGGAATCGCCGCATCGGGTAAAAGGCCTGTAGTCTTGGCGTGGTAGGCTAAAAGGGCAAAGTTGATAAATCCCATTC
>JABEVK010000002.1 GCA_013044245.1 Spirochaetales bacterium
CTTCAAAACAAATGGGTGTGCCCACCTTTACCCCGGCAACAGTAAGAGTATTTGCCCGAGTTCCCGCCTGCCAAAAATGGGTATCTTGATCTTTTAACCACTGCCATACCCAGGGCAATTCGCGGCGATACGGAAAAGATTCCGTAAAAGGGACTAGACGTCGTTTTTTATAGATACCCGTCCAGCGCCCCTGCCAGGCCAGAACGGCATTCCAATCCTCATCGCGAAGCCGGGCGTCCTTGAACACCTTTTCTCGATGGTCATTCCCGATCAAAAAGGCTTCGGAACGTGACTTTAACCAGCTGACCAGTTCAAGCACAAGGTTGGTATCGGGGGTGGGGTCACGGTACTTTTCGTGATAAAAAACCGAGGGAACAAAGGCGGTTTCTGACCAGACCACAATCGAAGCCGGGTTATGCGCTTGAGCCTCTTCGGTAAGGTTCTTTAACTTCTGATACCCGGCTTCATAGGCGGAGTACCCCCCTTTCCAGGGGTCTTGAACATGCTGGACTAAAGCAAAACTTACCTTTGGAGCGGTCGCCTCTCGAGCTTGCCAAACCGCTTGACGCCAGGCACCCCAGCCCAAGAGGACGACAACCGCCACACTAACCCCACCCCACGACCACAAGGCCGATGCTCGGCCCCTCACCAGACGAGCGGTCCAAGCGGCCCAGGCCGCCATGAGGGCTGTTACCAGCCAAGGGCCTGCCCACGACGCCGTCTGTAAAACCCAAGACATTTGCCACTGTGTGGAAGCTAGCGAGGCGTACGGGTACCCTAAAAAGCCCACGGTTCTTAGCCACTCAAAAGCGGTCCAAACCAAGGCCTGCCACCACGGTGCGGTACGCGGCCACCAACGTTCAAAGAGGGCTAAGACCCCAAAAGCAAGGGCATATTCGGGAATTTCAACGGTCGATACGACTGCAAAGGCCGCAGGCTGAAAGGTTAACAGCCAGAATTGGGTAAAAAGGATTAAGAAAAAAGAGAAAAAAGCGCCACCTAAAATGGAACTCCACAAAGAGCGTTGGCGGAGGAAGAGAAACAAAGGAACGGGTGCCAGCCAACCCAAAACGCCCCAGCCATTCCCCAGGACATTAGGGAGAGCAGCAGTCCACAAGACAGCCGCCCCGGGCAACAAAGCCCAGGACAGGGGACGCAGACGACCTTGGCTCACCGCACTATTACTCGCGCAGGTCCCAGGTTTTTTTCTTAAGGTCTTTTCCTGGACGGAAGACGGTAACACCATGATCCCTCACGGGAACCACTTCACCCGTTTTCGGGTTTCTCGCCTTTTCCCGGCCTTTTCTCGTTCGGATCTCAAAGGTGCCGAAACCGCGTAACTCAACCACGCGGTCTTCCACCAGGGCTGTCTTAACTTCTTCAAAGAACTGGTCAATGACTTCATGAATCGTCTTGCGATTCAGCTCTGTCTTGGCAAAGATCGCTTCAATGATCTCGGCTTTTGTCAGTTTAGGACTCGACACGGGCCCTCCCGGGGTCAGAGGATGGAGCTTACGCCTTAGCAGTTAAATGCTTGGCCATGCGCGAAACTTTGCGCGAGGCGGCATTTCGACTCACCAAACCCTTACGGGCGGCGGTGTCCATGAGCTTCTGCATACGGACAAATTTTTCAGCGGGAGCCTCAGTTGACCCTTTTTTTAGGGCGGCTTCCAGATTCTTTACAGCGGAACGAACCATACTGCGGTAGGCTTTATTTTGAAGCCTGCGGGTTTCGTTCTGACGAATTCTTTTTTTGGCGGAACGCGAATTAGCCAAGTAAAATCACCTCGATCAACAGGAATATTGTTTTACAACAGCTAGAGAAACTATCAAACGGACCGGCTTCCTGTCAAGACCGGAATTCAGTATCTTGAATTATCGTGAATAAATCTTTTGCTATCCTCCGCCCCCACCTCGTTCGCCGGTGGCACTGGTATGCCTTTGGCATCCTGTTTTTGCTGGTTGCCAACGCAGGACAGCTTATATTGCCCCAGTGGATACGCCAAACCATTGATCATTTGCAAAAGGGCTTACCACAGAACCAGGACCTCAAACGCATTTTATTGAGTCTGGCGGTGACGGCGATCTTTATCGCTTTGGGCCGCGTGGGTTGGCGATTCTGCCTTACTGGCTCGTCACGACGCATCGAAGCAGAACTGAGGGACCGGCTGTTTGCCCACCTCACCGTCTTGCCCCCCTCGTTTTATCAACGAACTACCGTGGGAGATTTATTAGCCCGGGCCACTAATGACCTTGAGGCGATTCGCATGGCGGTAGGTTTTGCGTTAGTAGCGTTCACCGACGCAGTTTTTCTCTCTGGTTCCATTTTGGTGATACTCTTCGCCCAAAACCCCTTGCTTACGCTGATCATAGTCAGCCCGTTGCCGATCATCACTCTGCTCATTCTTTTGTTTGGAGGCCTGATCAGCAAACTGTTTAAAGGTGTTCAGGAGGCCTATTCGGGTCTTTCAACGTTTGTCCAAGAGCACCTGACCGCCAATCGGGTGATCAAGGCCTTTGTGCTCGAAGACACCAAAGACAAAGCCTTTTGGGAGGCCAACACCCGCTTTAAAGAAGCCAACATGAAGTTAGTTCGTTTGTGGGGGTTCTTTTTTCCGCTGATCTCGGCCCTCTCGGGCTTGTCGGCTCTTTTGCTTTTGCTCTTTGGCGGGCAAGCCGTAATGGAGGGAAAGCTCTCGTTGGGGCAATTCACGGCTTCCCTGAGCTATTTAACCATGCTCATCTGGCCGCTTATGAGTGCCGGCATGGTGGTAAACCTGTTGCAGAGGGGGGCCGCCAGCTTAAGACGCATCGCCGAAATTCTCAATACCGCTCCTGGTATCACCTCGGGGGCAACGGCATTAGGTCGACCCAACCGCTTTGACCTGAGCTTTCGCCACCTAACCTGGGGTTATGACGAGCCCGTCTTACATGATATTTCCCTTGAAATTCCTCAAGGAACCTTTTTAGGGGTGTTGGGCAAAGTCGGAAGCGGCAAATCCAGCTTATTCAATCTGCCCCCTCGCTTGGCCGACCCACCCCCCGGCACCGTCTTTTTGAATGGTAAGGATATTCGCGATTACGACCTGAAAGCCCTAAGGAACTGTTTTGCCCTGGTACCACAGACGACCTTTTTATTTTCAGAAAGCATCAAGGATAATTTAGCCTTTGCGGCCCCCGGTGCCGACGACGACTTTTTACGCCGGATGGCAGAAATCTCTACCATTCACCGCGATTTCGACGGGTTTTCGCAAGGCTGGGATACCCTGATTGGTGAAAGAGGGGTAACCCTTTCGGGCGGGCAAAAACAACGCCTAGCCTTATCGCGAGCCTTAGCCGCCCGCGCTCCGGTCCTCGTGCTCGATGATGCTCTTTCGGCGGTGGACGTCGAAACCGAAGAAAACATCGTCGCTCACCTACGGCAAGAACGGGCCGGGACCACCAGCATTTTGATTTCGCATAGGGTTGCCACCCTGAGGCGCTGTGATTGGGTGATCGTTCTTGACGCGGGACGAATCGTCCAAGCCGGTCCGCCCCGCGAGCTATTGCGGCAAGAGGGAATCTTTCAAGAGATCGCCCACTTGCAGCATGCCGGGGGGGAACTATGAACAAGCCCAAAGCCCCCATGAAAGACTGGACGCTTATTCTTCGGCTGACGACCTTTTTGCGCCCCTACCGGTTCGCCGTGGGACTCTCGCTGGCGGCCCTAGCAATATCCACGGCCAGTGAGTTAGCCGTTCCCGTTCTTTTGCAAAGGGGGATTGACCAAGGAATTCTTGCCCACAACAGCGCCCACCTAACCCTAGCGGGGCTGGGAATTCTGCTCATGCTCGTCATTGACCTCACCGTTTCGTTTTTTCAGGTCTACAACTTGGCCAAGGTATCCCAAGATGTGATGCGCGACCTGCGAGGGGATCTGTTTGCGCGTTTGCAAAGGCGTCGTTCTTCTTGGCTCTACCAAAAGCCCACCGGTCAGTTAGTCTCGGCAGTCACCAGCGATATTGCAACCCTTAGCGATTTTTTTAATTCTTTTTTTACGTCGCTTTTGAAAGACTTTGTCATGATGGCCGGTGTGGTGGTAACCCTCTTTGTTATTAATGTTTCGCTAGCCCTGTTTACAGTAATCAGTCTGCCCCCCGTGCTTGTTTTAGCGGTACTCTTTCGCCAGGGGAGTCGAAAAGCCAACCGCCGCGTTCGGGCCGGAATTAGCAAGGTAACGACCTTTCTTTCGGAACACCTGTCGGGCATGAGTTTGGTTCAATTGTTCACCCGTGAACACGAAACCAGGACCCGCTTTCAGGGGGCGAACCAGGAGCTACTGCAGGCCAACATCGCTGAAATGAAAGTTAACGCAGTCTTTCGACCCTTGATCGACGTGCTGAACTCGACCACCTTGGGGTTTTTGATCTGGTTCGGAACAGGCTTGCACGACCAAGGTGTGGTGACCTTGGGGGCCTTGGTCGCGTTTATCAACTTGGTCAGTAAATTTTACCAACCGGTAGGCGATATCGCCGAAAACTTTACCCTGATGCAATCGGCCCTTGCTGGTGCAGAGCGAGTTTTGGCCCTCAGGGAAGACGGAGCCCCCCTTCCCGACACGGGAACTTTGCGATGGGACAGCTTTCCACCCAGCGCTGTCGTTTTTGATAACGTTGAGTTCTCGTACTTAAAGAGCGAACGCGTGCTCAAGGGGGTGAGCTTTCGCCTCGACCCTGGCCAAAAAGTTGCGGTCGTTGGTTACACGGGTGCCGGCAAAACCACCCTGACCAACCTCTTGACCCGGTTATGGGATGTTGATTCAGGGTCAATTCGTTACGCGGACCATGATTTACGAGAATTTGCGTTGGCGGACCTGCGGCACCATGTGCAAAGCGTTTTGCAGGATGTTGTTTTGTTCTCGGGCACCATCGCCGAAAACCTTGATCTTGGCCGCGGCTTAGCGCGTTCGGCGCTCGAAGACGTTTGCCGCCGCGTCCACGCCCATGAGTTTATTAGTGCTCTTCCTCTAGGCTACGAAACCCCGCTCAGCGAGGGAGGAACCAACTTGTCGGCAGGACAACGACAACTCATATCATTTGCGCGAACCTTGGCCCAAGACCCCTCGTTGCTCATTCTGGATGAGGCAACGGCCAGTGTCGATACCATCACCGAAAACCTGATTCAACAGGCTTTGGAGGAACTTTTAAAAGGGCGAACCAGCCTGGTGATTGCCCACCGTCTTTCGACCATTCAAAAGGCAGATCTCATCTTAGTTCTTGACGAGGGGCGGGTTGCAGAACGCGGAACCCACGAAGAACTCATGGCACAACGCGGGTTTTACTACGACTTGGTAAAACTTCAGTACGAAAGCGGTGCCTGAACGAGTAAACTGCTTGCGTAGATCAAACTGAAGAGTACTAGCTGGCCCAGCATGGTGCGCATTTGCGGGCCTTTGCTTTGTGCAGAAAATCCCCGGCGTCTCATGCTCAAAGCTCCGGCCCCTGCGATAATCGCCCCCCCCAAAAAGAGGCTTACCGACAGGGGGGTAAAGGTTCGCCACAGCAGGGCGAAGCTCAGCCCCCATACCGAGGTGCCCAAAACAAAAGGAACCCACGGGGCTAAAGGACCCAAGACGACGGCCAAGGTGCGTCGCCCTGCCAGTTGGTCAGGCCCTCGGTCACAAGTATGATTGACCGCCAAGAGAGCCGCCACCATAGCCGTCGAGGGCAGGCTTAGACGCAAGACCTCCGGCGAAAAGCTTCCTGTTCCGGCAAAATAGACTAAGGTGATCACTAAACCCCCTAAAAAGGTCCCAGCAAACAGCTCCCCCCACGGCGTACCGCTGAGAGGGCGTCTTCCGCCCGAATAAGAAAATCCGACAAGCATCCCCATAC
>JABEVK010000018.1 GCA_013044245.1 Spirochaetales bacterium
GGTTTCAACAACCAACCTGTGTACTCGAAAAAGCTCATGCTTCGTTGAAATCTTCGGGTGTGCTTGCGTTGGGGCTGTTTTTGCCGGGGACTTTTGCCGAGTTCCAGCAGGCCAGCGGGCGTGGCTTGGGCTACCCTTCCCCCGAAGCCTGGCAGGCTGCCCTCAAGCCGGGCCACTGGCAGGAGCTTTACAGCCACGTTGAAACCACCACGCTACTCTTTTCTAGCTGCCGCCAGTTATGGCGACATCTGCGCGAAACCGGCGTCGGAGGTACTGCCCGTGAGGTTTGGACGCGCGATCGCTGGGAACACTTTCGGCAAACCTATCCCCGGGACTCTGCGGGCCAGTGGCCGCTAACCTATCGTTCCTGGCTCTGGCTTTTGAGAAAAAATCCATGATAGTTTTTGTCACAGGTATTGATACCGATGTGGGGAAAACTTGGATCACCGGTCAGCTGTTACGAACGCTTCGTCACAGGGTGAATGCCGTCTCTATGAAACTCGTACAAACCGGACAAGAACGGGCCCTAGGCCCTGAAGGGGTTTCGCAGGATATTCGCGAGCATCGCCGCCTCGCGGGTATGAATTTACTTTCTGAAGACCTAGAGGGGCTGACTTGTCCGTGGATTTTCCGGGAACCCGCCTCACCACACTGGGCCGCCCAACGAGAAGGGCACGTGTTAAAAGAAGAGGAGCTAACAAAAATAGCCTTTTCACTCGAAGAGCGCTTTCCCGTGGTGCTATGCGAAGGAGCCGGCGGAATCCTGGTACCATTAGCGCCGGGGCTGTCCACCTTAGATTTGGTGGCACGACGAGGTTGGCCTGTGCTCATCGTCACTACCCCCCGGCTGGGCAGTATCAACCATACCTTGCTTACCATCGAAGCCGTCAAAGCCCGAGGCCTGGCCTTTGTCGTCGTTGTGAACCACCGTGAGGCCTGGGGTGAGAGTCTTAGAGCCAGTCTGCTGAGTACCTTGCAAGAACTCCAAAGACAAGGGCGTGTGATCGAAATTCCTGACTCGGCTCCCGCTGACTCGGCCACCGACGAGGGTTTTTCGCTCCTAGCCCAAGTCGTGCTAAGCTTTTCGCCAACCCTCAAGCAGAGGTTTCTCTAAAACCCCTATTTACCATGCGGCCTTGACTCGTGCCGAAATGGCCTCTTGTAAAGCCTTGAGCTGTGTTTTCTCGGTAGCCGAGGGTAAAACTAGGTTTCCGTCCAAGTGGCCTTGAGCTAAGGTTTGACCACTTGATGTCATCACCCGGTAGACCAACGAGGTCAAAGTCAGGTCATTGTCGCCCGCTTTCCAAATAAGATGGAACCAAACCACACGGTCAGCCCCATAATTTTTAGCCAACCCTTTGAGACGGAGGGTATCACCTTGAGAGTCCTTCGTGTCATCAAGGAGATCAAAGGCCACCTCGCCTTGATTGAACAAATAGTCAAAGACTGTTTCCACCAAAGCACTCTCGACATTAGGGTGGATGTCTGTGGCAGGCAACTCTTGCGAGTGGCAGACCAACACAGTTTCGGCGGTTGCGGCGCCACCTAAAACTCCGCAAAAGACAAGGAGAGCCCAAAAACGCATAAGTACCTCCTTTGTCAGTTTCGGCACACACGCCACGCAAACTGAATTTTCCTTGATTGAAGCAGGAATCGAATCATGGTAAACTTTGGGCGTGAACTTTTATGTGATTAGGGTCAAACCCCGTGGTGAAAAATCTTTTGCCCAGCTTTGTAAAAAGCTCATCCCCGATGAACTTAAGGTTCACTTTCCTCGGCGACGATTAACGGAACGAAAACAAGGGGTGGTTAAAAAAGTCGAGTCACCTCTGTTTCCCGGCTATGTTTTTGTAGAGACGGAGGCCGCTATTAATCCAGAAATGTACTACCGGCTCAAAAAGGTCCCTGGGTTCTTTCACATTTTGAAACCCAGCGGTGAGTTACAAGAGCTCAAGGGCCACGACCTAGAACTGGTGAAACACTTTTTGAAGTTCGGACAGATCATGGAGGCCTCAAAGGTCATTTTTGACGAAAACCAACGTATCCGCGTCTTAAGCGGTCCCATGTCTGGACTTGAAGGTAAAATCGTTTCTGTCGACCGTCGCAAAGGCCGCGCCAAGATTGTCCTCGATTTCGACCGCAATCAATTTACCATTAATCTAGCTTTTGAAGTACTCGAAGCCTCAGCGCCGGCTCCGTCCGAACCGACAACTCAAGGAGATGCCTCATGAGCTCACGTCGGTTGGTAATCATCGGTGCAGGCTTTGCGGGGCAGTCCCTGGCACGCGAAATCCGCGAGCGCTTTCCTGACCGTGTTCTCGAAGCGTTTTGGGACGACGACCCGGCAAAGATCGGTTCCGTAGTAGACGGGGTTCCTGTTTTTGGACCGATTTCAGCCCTGCAAACCCATGAAACGGTCCCCGATGAGGCCATTCTCGCGATCCCTAGTGCCACCAAAGGCCAACTCAAACAAATTTACAAGACTGTCGTACAGACTGGCATACCTCGCATTCGTATTTTACCGGCCATCAGCCAAATCGTAGACGGCGAGGCGCATTTTGTCCTGACTCGCGATATCGATCCGCAAGACCTTTTAGGTCGAAATCCGGTGCAGATTTCGCTTCGCCAAAGTCTGCGCTACCTGAGGGGCAAGCGTGTCTTAATCACCGGAGCCGGTGGCAGTATCGGTAGCGAACTTGCCCGCCAGCTTTTGTCAGGGGGGGCCGAACGTCTATACCTCTTGGGACACGGTGAAAACGCCATCTACCAAATTGATAAAGAACTGCGTCTTCTTCAAGCGGAGGGGGTGGGCGAGAAAGCCACCATTGTTCCTATCGTCGCCGATCTTAAGGACGCCAACCACCTTCAATTTCTTTTGTCACGGCTCAAGGCGGATGTGGTGTTTCACGCTGCCGCCCACAAACACGTTCCCATGATGGAAGCCAATCCCGTAGAAGCCTGTGCCAATAACGTGTTGGGAACAAAGAACCTCTTAGAGGCTTGCCTCGAACATCAGGTTAAAAAGTTTGTGCTGATTTCTACCGACAAAGCGGTACTGCCCCACTCGGTCTATGGA
Source organism: Spirochaetales bacterium (assembly GCA_013044245.1). Taxonomy (GTDB): domain Bacteria; phylum Spirochaetota; class Spirochaetia; order JABEVK01; family JABEVK01; genus JABEVK01. The sequence continues at coordinate 3,077 of JABEVK010000018.1, forward strand.
GTGACGAAAAAGATCAGCGAAGATTTGGTGCTTGAGGCCGGAATGCGGGGCCAAGGCCAGTATATGACTGTCCGCTTTGGCAACGTACTCGGTTCCCGAGGGAGCATTGTTCCCCTCTTTCGTGAACAAATTCTGGCTGGCGGCCCCGTCACCATTACCGACCCTGCGGCCTCACGGTACTTCATGACCATTCCCGAGGCCGTCAGCTTGGTGCTCCAGACAGGAGGAATGGGCCAGGCGGGGCAACTCTACCTTTTAGATATGGGTGAGCCCATCCTGATCGAGGATTTGGCGGCGCAAATCATCCGGTTTTATGGCAAAGAACCGGGCAAAGATATCGCGATTCAGTACATTGGCCTGCGCCCCGGCGAACGGCTCACAGAACGACTTTTTGCGCCCGACGAGGAACCTGTTCCCACGGCGTATGCGAGGATCAACCGTTTGGTTCGTGCCACCGACTCAGAGATTTCACCACGCCAACTAGACGATTTGCTATTAAAACTAAAACCGATTTGTGTCTACACCCCCGACACGGCGGGACAATACCGAAACAGGCGGGCTTTGCGCGATATTCTACGAGAGTTTTACCCTACCCTGGAGGCCAAGAATGAACCCGAGTTCTAGGGTCACCAGCGTCCCCTTCTCGCGCCCTGTTCTTGGTCCCGAAGAGGAACAAGCGGTCGTGGCGGTTTTGCGGTCCGGTTGGCTCACAACAGGCCCGCAGGCTCAGGCCTTTGAAACAGAGTTTGCCGACTACGCCGGAACCAAGTTTGCGCTCGCCGTCAACAGTGCAACGGCAGGCCTGCATTTGGCCCTCGAAGCGCTTGGGGTCGGTCCCGGGGATGTCTGTGCTGTTCCCGATTACACCTTTACGGCTACTGCTGAAGTTGTCCGCTATCAAGGCGCCGACCCGGTATTTTTAGATTGTTCGCCTCACAGCCCGAATTTTGACCCTCAGCGGCTCGAGGATCTTTTAAAAAAACAACGCGTTAAAGTGGTGATTCCCGTGCATTTGACGGGTGAACCGTTTGACAGCGATGCCTTGTCTTTTCTTCAAAACCGCTACGGTTTTGCTGTACTTGAGGATGCCGCACACATGATTCCCTCGCGACGCCCCGATGGCCGTTTGTGGGGAGCCGGAAGTGACATAGGGGTATATTCTTTTTATGCCAACAAGAATATGACCACGGGCGAAGGGGGGATGATTGTCACCGACAATGAAGCCTGGGCCCTTCGTATGCGCCGAATGCGACTCCACGGAATCGACCGCGATGCCTTTGATCGCTTTACCTCGCCACGTAGTTCGTGGGCGTATCAGATTGTCGCGCCCGGCTTTAAATACAACATGACCGATGTTGCGGCGGCGATAGGCCGTGTGCAGCTGACCAAAGCTGAATCCTTTTGGAAAGCTCGCCAACGCTTGGTTCGACGTTATATAGACAGTTTGGCGTCCTGCCAGCAATTAGAGTTACCAAGATGGCGCGAGGATCATGCCTGGCATGTCTTTAGCCCCTTGCTGACACCCGCCCTGTCCGCTCGGCGTGACCGTTTTGTTCAAGAATTAACGCAACGAGGTGTTGGTGTGTCGGTACACTACACGCCCCTTCACCGTATGCAATACTGGCGTGAAACGTATGGGCTTAGCTCTGAAGCTTTTCCCCACTCAGCTTCACGCGGAGAAAGAACCTTTTCGCTTCCCCTTTACCCCTCGATGACCGACGCCCAGCAAGAATTTGTCCTCAAAGCGGTTATTCAAGTTCATCAACAGATGAACCAGGAGGTTGATTCTGGCCTCTCGCCGTAAGCCTTCGTCAGACACCATTCTCGACCCCCTCTTTCACCCCGATCCTCGGCTTTTCGAGACTCCACCGGGTATGCTTTTTGGGTTCACTCTCCGTTCACCAGTCGCGCATGGCAGGTTTTTGGCTATGGTCCACCCGCCCCTCCCCGAAGGCTTTACCCTTTTACGCGCCGAAGATCTGCCGGCCAGTGATGTTGTGCACGTGCTAAAAAGCCGTCTACCCCTGCTCAACGGTGACCTAGTTCGCTATATAGGTGAGCCGATTGCTTTGGTGGCGGGACCAAACGAAACTTTGGTGCGGTCATGGGCCAAAAAGGTACGCTTTTTATTTCAGAAACCGACACTTGACCAATATAGCCAGGGAATCCGGCTCAAATCACGGTCGCTGGCAGGGGGACACTACATCCCTGATGACCAAAACGTGCGGCTTATTGAGGGTGTCTACGCGACAGGAGCTCAAGATGCCGGGGTATTTGATGCCTGTGAAGCCGTTGCCTATGTTCAGAACGACGAAGCCTGGCTCAGCGTAAAGAGCCAATGGCCGGGGAATGTGATTCACAATGTGGCCCGTGCCTTGGGTCTCGAGGCTAGCAAGGTTAGGGTTAAAGCTCGTCCGTCGTCGGCGCACCTCAATAGTCAAGTTTGGTTTCCGACAGTGCTAGGCGTCCATGCCGCCCTGTTGTCGCAGGCAAGCGGTCATCCTGTGCGCATGACGCTCAGCAAGGACGAAGAGTTTTTCTTTTCTCCCAAGCGACCGGAATCACGAATTCTTCTCCGCTCGACCGTTGATGCGCAAGGCCGCATCTTAGATTTCTCGGCCGACGCCGTGCTCAATGTTGGCGCTTATGGTGTCCTCGAAGAGGAATTGCTCGATCGCTGTATCCTAGGCCTATTAACGCCCTACCGTTTTGGGGCATTCCAAGTCAATGCTCATGCCGAAATGAGCCACACTCCTCCGCGTGGTCCCGTCGGTGGCATGGGCGAAAACTTAGGAACCTTTGCTCTTGAAAGCCACATTCAGGACATCTGCGAGGCTCTTGAGCTGGACCCGCTGGGCTGGCGGCAGGACAACGCCCTGGGCCGTGATCAAATCGCTTTTACGGGTGAGGCTTGGAAGGCCGATGCCCCATTGACCACGCTCGTTTCTGAACTAGGCAAAGTGGCAGATTTTGCCCGCAAATACGCCAGCTTTCATCAATTAAATTCCCGGACAAAAGAATGGCGTGATGAAGCTCTACCCCTGAGGGGCATAGGGCTAGCTACGGGTTTTCAAGGAAACGGCTTTTTAACCGGGGGTACCTCTACGGTGAACCTCGATGTCCGGCTTGAGACAGATTCCAGCTTGAGTATCTACTCCCCCTTGGTGACGGCCAACGACCACTTAGAAGCTCTTTGGAAACACGCCATTGGAGACCCCCTAGGCATTTCTCCTGAACAGGTTCGCATCTGCCCTGTTCTGACCGGGGAACATCCCACCGGCGGACCGTCGCTGGCGTCACGCTCTTTCGAAATCTTACTCAAGTTATTAGCCAAAGCCGGTCATACGCTGGCTCAACGACGAGCTCATCAGCCATTGCCTTTGAATCTGCATACCCTCTTCAGGCGTAAGGCCAACCCGGCTTGGGACCCTGAGAACTTTACCGGCCAGCCATTCTTATCGTTATCATGGGTCGGTACGGTAGCCGAAGTGGAAGTACTTCCTCTGCTGTCAGAAATTCGCATTAAGAAAATCACGGTGATGGTGGACGCTGGGCCCATGATGGATGAAACATCAGCCCGGGATGCGATTACCGAAGGAGTTTTGTCAGCCGTGGGTTGGGTGTTCTCTGAGAATATCTTTTGGGAGAAACTCAGCATACCTCGCTCGATCTTTCAGAAATATCGCCTACCTAGTGTCCGTGAGGTTCCTCGCCTTGAAATTCTGTTTTTTCAGAATCCTAAAGGGAGCTCTCCGCGCGGCTTAGGCTACCTAGGAAGCAGTGCGACGGCGCCCGCACTCTTATCAGCCATTCGACAGGCACTAGCGCCCAGCTGGCGTCATTTGCCGGTGACGAGAAAAATGTTGGACGAGGCTTTGAGAAAACATGAAGCAGAACTTGATCCTGAACGGTGAAGATGTCACTCTCGAGGGAGAAGACGAAGACTCTCTTTTTGCCGTACTAAAAGCAGAAACCAAACTCTTTTCGGGCATCATCTGTTGTCAGAAGGGTTTCTGCGGTCGTTGTCACGTACTATTAGATGGCCGCGAAGTTCCCTCGTGTTTGGTGCCGTTTTATCAGACGCGCCTGCGAGAAGTCGTGACCCCCGAAGGCTTCGCCGCTACCGAGGAACACCGGATTTTTCGCCAGCTTCTCGATGAGGAGGGTCTCGTCTATTGCCATCAATGCACGGAAGCTCAAATTTTTCACCTTAGTGCCTACCTCGAACAGTTTCCAGCGCCCCAAGAAGAGGAGTTGCGAACCGCAATTTCTGAGATACCCTGCCGTTGTGGCAGTCGTCCGGTACTAGAACGCGCCGTACGCCGACTTGTCGCCCTCAAGGAGTCCGACCGTGCCGGACGAAGATAGCCTGCCGCCCCTGGTTCATAGCCCAAAGACCCTGCCCGAAGCTTTGGCGCTTCTTAATGCTTATCCGAAAGCCCAGTTGTGGGCGGGAGGCACTGCCAGTCCCGAACAAGATTTTGGTTCACCGATCCGTCTACCGACGACAGTAGTATCGTTACACCTCGTCGAAGACCTGAAGCGTGTACAGTACGGTGACCGGTTTGTTGATTTGGGGGCCGGAATGACGCTGAACCAAGTTTTGCATGTCATGAAAACCTTTCTCAACCCTGCACTACGACAAGCGATTTTAGCTACTGGCTACACGGCTCTGCGCAACCTAGCAACCTTAGGGGGGAACCTCTGTCAAAAAGGATTTTTTGGCGATCTGTTCCCTGTCCTGCACCTCATTGGCGCACAATTTGAGTTTCGAGGTATCAGGTCTTCTCGATGGCTCACCGCGACGCAGGTTTCTGATGAAGGAAGGCTTACTCCCCTTGCCGGAGAAATTCTCACCAGAGTCCGAGTTCCCCAAGAAGATTGGCCGCATTTCTTTTATCAAAAAATTGGCAACTTTCGCACCCCTTGGGACGAGCGTCTTTCGATGACAGCCTTGGCCCGTACGAAACATGGCCTCGTGGAAGCACTCCGCTTAATTTTTTACCTTCCCCACACCGGTCTGTTGCGCCATCGAGGTCTCGAAGCCGAATTCGTAGGCCAACGGGTACCGTTTGCCCCCCGTTTACGCCAAGAAGCCCTGAAAAGCATTCAAGAGGCCATGCAAGGCCTCTCGCTACCCCCCAGCCTTTTTCAAAAGGACCGTGTCCTTCATATGACCCGGTGGGTTCTTTCACAAATTCAAGATGAGTAATCTCAAGAATGACGAAAATCGCTTGGGGAGAGTTCAGGTTTTGAACGGACCGCCAGGTCGGCCCGGACCTAGGCGGGACCGCGCTTCGGCTATCGCTTGCTTCCACAGGCGAGACACCATCACGTTCAGCTTTTCTTGCCTCTGCACCAAAAACGACAACGACCGGTGGTAGATGCGCAGTGCGGCCAAGACATCAGGTTTAAGAATATTTCTTGAGGCGCCATAGCCAAAGTTTTCGATGGGACGCAGGAACTTCCAGTGGCCAGCGTTATGGACAATAGGAATCACTTGATCTGAGTCTTGGTGGTAAAAAACGCCCTCGCGGAGGGTAAAGGCCCGTTCTGCCGAGGCCAAGACAAAATTGTATTCCGCGGGCAAAGGATCATACCCACGCTCATGCGCATACAGGTTCACCACGACTTGGTCAGGACCAAATTTGGTTTTATTGATGATCAAATTGTCCATCCAAGATGCCAACTCGTGAAAGACCACGGGGGGTCCTGCTAGAACTCCCGCATTGAGCAGAGGTTTTAGTGCTGTGCTTTCACGGATGCGACGAAGAACTGGTCGAGTAAAAAACTCCTCTGACAAGAAAAACTCTGATCCGGATTTCGCGTCTTCGGCCGCCGCACGGAGCTTGAGATCTGGCTTCAACAACTCAGAAAAGTCCGACTGGAAAATAAGATCTCCAGAATCACATAAAACTGCTACTTCGGCTTTTTGCCGGCTTAAATCAGCAGACATATCACGAAATCGCGCCTGAGTGACATGCCTATCCTTGCGACAGGGGATTACACCTACCCCTTTTTGCTCCAGGTAAAAACGCTGAGCTAAGGACAACCCGTAGTCTAAAACCCGGAGAGAAAGTCCCTCAGGTCGATGATCCAGCAGAGACGGTAACCAATGTTCAATAAGGAAATCTCCGTACTTGCGATCGGAGGCGGTATATAAAAGATTTTGTCCTCGTTCCATTTGCCGGCTCACTTCAAACCGTAGGTGTAA
>JABEVK010000019.1 GCA_013044245.1 Spirochaetales bacterium
ATTCGACCCAAAGCGTCTTTGCAGATTTCAGAAGGTGCGGCTTTATCCGCATCAACAAACTTCCGTCTTGCATGGGCCCAACACCCTACTAGGCGAATAGCGGTGGCTTCGGTAACGGTCTTATAGGCAGAATACCCATCAGCCTGGAGAAACTCTGAAAAACCTTCTAGAAACTTTATGGCGCTTTCGCTTCCTCGGCTTGGATCAAATCGGCATACCACATATATCCGCGTCCAGTCTCGCCTGTCTTATCCAGTTTAAGAACTTTAACAGGTGTTTCATCCATCTGAATCAAAGAACCACGACATCTATGTTGACAGAGAGGGGAGGCTGGAGGGGAAGTTCCTTCGGCCTACTCGACTGACAACGCTATGTCACAATTCTTGCAGTCGCTACGCTCCTTGGCAAGAATTGCACCATGTACGCGTTAGAGGTTAACTAGGCGTCCGATTGACCCTTCGGGCAGAGTGCTTGAAATGCATGCAAATATAATGTATATTGCATGTGGAGGATGCGGTGCCAACCCTACAAGTTCGTGACCTACCTGATGAAATATACGTTCAGCTAAGCTACCTTGCGGAGAAGGAACATCGTAGCCTAGCTCAAGAGACAATTGTCCTTTTGAAAGAAGGCATCGATTCACGTATTGGAAATAAAGAACGTAGACGGAAGACACTGGAAAAGATGGCTTCGCTAAACATCGATGGAAGTCAGTTGCCAGATCCTGTCGATTTGATACGTGAGGATCGTGATCGATGATAGTCGTAGTCGATGCAAGTGCGGCTGTCGAAATTGCTTTGGCAAACCAATATGCAAAACTCTTTTCAGAGCTTATTGAAGAGTCAGATTTAGTGATGGCTCCAGACACCTTTTCATCAGAAATTACCAATGTTTTCTGGAAATATGCCACTTTTTCTAAACTATCAGTGCAAAAATGCGAATCAGCGATTGATACCTGCATCGACCTCGTTGATGACTTTATTTCGACCAAACTACTATGTCGAGAAGTCTTTCTTGAGTCGCTTCGTACAAAGCATTCGAGTTACGATATTTTCTATCTTGCCGTAGCCAGAAGAAATAATGCACTTTTGCTGACAAGAGATAAAAGGCTAAGGACTTTGGCAGAAGGGATCGGAATAAAAATAGTTCAAGAAATTTAACGGTTCTTTTCCAAAAATAATGGGTAGTATTTTTGTGGACCTCAACGAGCGAAAGACTGTATTTGTGACGGAAGGCAAGGACCAGACCTTCCTGGAATCTTTTTCAAAGGAATTAGTTAGCAAAAAGGGTGCCCCAGAAAATATTCAGGTTGTTGCGTTGAGCAGAACTTCCCCAAGGCCACAATTGTGTCAGACAAAGCGGGCTTAGCGAATGAAAAACCAGAGCATTAAAGGAATGGGTTAGCTGGGTAATGCATTAGATTCTTCTTGCTGTAAGTTGAGTTCTACTGATGTGCTAACGTGGGTACGAAACCCGTAGAGAAGAAGATTGATCATATGGTATCTTGTTTGGTACTAAATATTGACCCATTGCTAACTCTTCGCTATACTTTTTGACGGAGACACTGAAGATGCTCAATCTTGAGAAAGACATTCGACCAATTTCCTATGTAAAGTCCCACACGGCTGAGATGATCAAACAAGTCGAAGATACCCGTAGTCCAGTCGTGATCACTCAAAATGGGGAGGCCAAGGCAGTTCTCGTCGATGTTGCCTCCTATCAGAGTCTTGTTGATTCCGTCAACCTAATGAAGCTTATTTCGATTGGCGAAAGAGACTTCCGTGAGGGACGGGTTCTTACGAATGATGAACTCGACAAAAAAGTAATAGCGCTGCTTGGTGAATGATGAAGATCCTTTGGTCCGAAGATGCAAGCCAAGACCTGTTGGACATCGTTTCCTATATCAAAGATCGATCTGGCTCAACGATGGCTCGAGAAATCTATAGCCGAATTCAAGAGAAGGTCAAAAAGTCGAATAGCTTCCCCGACAGCCACCGAGTTGCTCCTGAGTTGGCGGAAATTGGAATCGCCGAGATCAAAGAGATCATTGAATCTCCCTGGCGAATCTTCTATCGAATCTCAAATGACGAGATGAGAATTCTATCAGTCGTTGATGGTAGGCGAAATGTTGAAGAAGTGCTTTATCGAAAGATCATAGAGGGGAAAATGCATTGAGGCACGTCACCGACATCGACGCGGTGCCTGGTAGAACATGCTGGTCAACCTCAAAAGAGGTGAGTTATTACGGCTTGACCACTCTCATATAGTCCAAGGAAGTTTGAGTGAGTCCAATTACTGCCCAGAACTAGTTCAGCAAGCTTATAGCAGGTAAGGTACCCCAGACACTGTGGACACTGATCCAACACCACAAGACTGGCCTGCGTTACCGAAGTTGAGACTTCCGCTAGAGGGCCGTCAGTTCCTCTCTGACTCCCGTGGAGAGTGATTGAAGAATTACTGGAAATCTCATCGAACCAGCAGTGAGAAAAATGCGCTTCGGCACTTACAAGCTATGTTCGGTTCCTCTTACATGAGCATTGGCTCTTTGAAAGAAATCGGTTTTATCCCGGACGGTAGGCGCACGCTACCTCAGATCCAAGGTAGTCTCCTGTTGTTGCGAAAGTCCGAGCACGAGATCCGCCAGAACAATAATCACGGTACTCACAGGACTGACATTTCCCCGTTAGTTTTGATAGGTCTAGCAGATCTCGGAAGGTCTGATGGTTCCGGTAGACATCAGCCAAAGCAGGTGTCCTAACGTTGCCACAGTCCAACGGCACGAATCCACTAGGTTGGATCGAACCAGTGTGTGATACAAAGCAGAATCCCAAACCAGAGTTCACTGGCTTTGATCCGACCGCAAAATGCCGACCTCTTGGGGGCACGAAGTCTCCCAATACTTCCTTTTGACGGTAAAAGCGGCGATAATGCTGTCCTTCGGTCAGCTTGATGTGAAACGAGGCCGACTTCGACAAGGTATGAATCTTCTGGAATAACACTTCCATTTGATCGGCCGTACATCCTTGGAGTCGAGATCCTCGACCAGTAGGCACGAGAAAGAAAACCTCCCAAAAAACCGCTCCAAGCTCTTCCACTCTCTCGGCCAAAGCGTCGACGTTGTCTATGTTCCAGCCTCACGAATCCACCGTGATCCGTCCATGACCTTTCCATAGGTCCCTTCGACTTGACGAAAATTGTCGTGTTTTAAGGGAGTTTCTCCGTCCAAACTAAGTGCCAACTGGTCCACTCCCGCCTCAGCAAGACTCATGATACGTTGCCGGGTTAGTCGAGGCGTCGTAGCCGGGATGGTTGCCATTGTTAGTCCCATCGACTTCCCATAACGAATCAGCTCTTCCAGGTCGTCCCGCTGGAGGGGATCACCTCCAGTCAGCACCATAAGGGGAGTCCCCATCTCGGCGACTTGACGTATCAACCCCTTTCCTTGAGCGAGAGAGAGTTCGCGCGGATCCCTAATATCTTCTGCTGAGGCACGGCAGTGTTGGCAGGCGAGAGCACAGGCGCGAGTTACTTCCTATATTAGCAGAAGCGGTGCCTGTTCGTAATCTATTGTCTTCATTTAGTATCCTTTGGGCCTTCCGCAATCCCTTGCGAGCGTCTTTATCGTCGAACCCATGTACCCTCCCAAATCACCGGTCGGTTCGAAGTGGTTCCAGGGGCGGGGCTCCCTTGATAGTTGTACCGGGTCAGCGGTTTTGTGGACTCGCGGTCAAACCCAGCATTGTCGAGAAGCTGATCGAGTTCAGCCTCCGACAGGAACACTTGAAAGGATCCTGAAAACTGGTGATAGACGTATATCTGACCAGGCGTAGGCTGGAGGTCGTCCGCAAGTGTGTCGAGAGAAAAGGTGAAAACAAACAAACCAGAACCAGGCTTTGCGATTCGAGCGGCCTCTTGTATCGCATTCTTTAGTTCTTGATCCGTCGTTGAAAGGTTCCAGATGCCGTGGGCAATGACGATGTCGGCGCACTGGTCGGGAATGAGAAGACGGTCCATTGTGGTCACATGAAATTCACATCGTTCGCCCACACCCTCGTCCATCGCCCTGCGTCGGGCTGCTTCGATCATGGGCTCCGATCGGTCAACTCCTTTGATCCGATGGCCATCCTGGGCTAACGGAATCGAGTTTCGACCGGCACCACAGCCAATGTCGACGATTGTCAAAGGTAATCCACCTGACCGTTTTCGAACCCAAGCCATAAGAACCGCATTCGGAGAACTGGAGGCGAACCCCGCAACAACATCCGGGCGGTCCCACGTCGTCGAGTTCATTGGGGCCTTCCCGTTAAGAAGTTCTCATCGATCAGGTCTGCTTGGACGCGTTCGTATTGCGGTAAAACTTCTGCAAGAAGCACCTTGTTTTGGGTTTCGATAGGAGTGCGGTTGTCGGGTAGCTTCAAAAAAAACATTCCCTGCGAATGAAGGAATCCGACCGTGGCACCCCGAAATTTGGAGGGCGTATGCCATGAGCGGGAGGTTTTGACAAAGTGCAACGACGGAAATCCTTTAGCACGCTTTCGGAACACCCGGGAAAAAATGAGCTTGGCAAGGTTTCTATCGAATCGCCGAGGATGATAGGCATCCACCCTTTTTACGATTTTGTCGGGTGGGATGTTCCGTTCCAGTAGTTTGAAAGTGTCGTAACCGAGTTCCTCATAGTTGGTCAAATCTGCTGACCGAATCCATTGCGCAGCGATCATCGCCTTCGGGTCGGTGAGACGTTCGTATAGGCACTGTATTAGCGGAAAATCCATGTAGAAACATCCATGATCATCGCTGGCGTGACTGTGTCTGTTTAGCCGTGTTGACTTGAGCGTAAGTACCCCCTTTGATCCTAAAGTGAGGATATTGCTTCCTGATGAACTGGGTCCGGTAGGCAGGTGCCACGGTAAGACGTCGTCCACCGCCAGCGGAATCGGAAGATAGTCTTTCATAGATTTTCCCTACGGAATGCTCATCCAGCCCAAAAGAATGTCCCGGTCGTAATTGACGGGTGCCATGAGTGTCATGACAAGGCTCCTAGTCGCGGGAACAAAACGTTGTTTTCGAGGTGAATGTGTTCGTGAAGGTCAGACTCAAAGGCTTGTAATCCTTCCATCAAGAGGCTGTAGGTCTGGCAAGCCCATGCTGGCTTTTGGTAGCATTCCGTGATGTCACGGAGTTGGTGGATCATCGCCCCGACGTCTTCGTGTTCATGAAACCAATCCGTGAATTCTTCTGAAACAAGTTTCCGATTCTGTTGCAAAGCTTCACGAAATGCTGGGAAAAGCTCGTTTTCTTCTTCATCAAGATGAGAAAATAACGCATTTGACAAAGTTTCCAGTTTAGGAAAGATATTGGCCGCAACTGAATGTGAAGCTCCGTGAACCCTCTCAACTTTCTGTGCCAACGAACGAAGGCGAGGCAATTCCGTCCGCACGAATTGGTGGTGCACCGACACGATGTGGTCGATAAGCGCATTTGTTTCTAACCTGGCCGGATTGGGTTCTGAGATTCCACTTTGATTTTGGGGGAATGCCTCAAGCATTATTGTTACAGTGTTAACATCGAGTCCTCGATCTCGTACGGCATCTTTCAGTGTCTGACGTCCGCCGCAACAAAAATCCAAACCTATAGCCTCAAAGACATTGCCCCAACTTGGGTGTTCCGAGACCAGGTTTCCAAGAGTTTGATCAGGTGTTGAGTTCATACTGGTAGTTTAATTGACCTCGAGAAATAAAAGTTTGACCTAACGCAAAAAACTCAAAAGAAATGTTGATAAATTTTGAAAGGAAATAAAAAAGATAGTTTGACAGGTGCTTAGTAGTGTCATAATGTTTTTTATATCGATATTAAACGCTATATGTAGCGTTTGTACCTTTTAAGAGAGGGCCTGGTGCCAAACCGTTCACGACAAGACTGGCAGAATTTCCTTGGATTCGCCCGCGAAGAGACTGCGTTGATTGCACCTGTCCGAGAAATTCATAGCCGCACCGGTATCGTCAGACCGTACTACCCCGAGCGACTGCGTAGCGCGTTAAGAAAGACTATCGAGGCTGTGCGAGGAACTCCTGACCCCGACCTTGCCGACACCCTTGCGTGTAAAGCTGAGTCCTGTCTGAGGGAAAAGTTTACGGATACTAGCAGAGCTCTTGTGGAGGAAGTCCAAGATGTCTTGGAGGACGTACTCCTAGATTCGGGTGAGAAGGATTTGGCCAAGGGTTTCATTCTGTACCGTGCCCAGCATTCTGTTCTGCGAGGTAATCAGAAGTTGGTCGTCAACGTCGGCGACACCGTAGAAGGCTATCTTTCAGGAAGTGACTGGCGTACCAAAGAAAACGTCACAGCGAACTACTGGCTAAGAAATGTGTATTCCGAGGCCATCGCAGAAGTTCACCAAAATGCTGATTTCCATCTCCACGACCTCTCTATGTTGTCAGGTTACTGCGCTGGCTGGTCGTTGCGCCAACTGATTGAAGAAGGCTTTGGAGGTGTTCCAGAAAAAATAGCTTCTCGGCCAGGCAGGCATTTGTCCACACTAGCAAACCAGATGGTGAACTTTCTGGGAGTCCTGCAAAACGAGTGGGCTGGGGCAGAGGCGTTGTCAAGTTTCGACACCTATTTGGCGCCATTTGTGAAAGTCGATAGCTTGGGGCGCGACGAGACTCGGCAATGTCTTCAAAGTTTTATTTTTGGCGTCAACACGCCAGTCGCTGGGGAAGCCAAGCTCCCTTTACCAACATTACGTTGGAGACTGGACCGTCCCCATAGATCTCAGGGCCCGGCCGGCAATCGTCGGTGGTATAGAGCAACCTTTCACTTACGGTGACTGTCAGCAGGAAATGGACCTCGTCAATGGTCTTTTCATCGAACTCATGCTTGAAGGCGACTCCAATGGCCGTGGTTTTGCCTATCCGATTCCGACCTACAACGTAACCCGCGATTTCCATTGGGACACCCCCAATGCCCAACTCCTTTTCGAAATGACCTCAAAGTATGGGACCCCGTATTTCCAGAATTTTCTCAATTCGGATCTCAATCCCAGCGACGTTCGGTCCATGTGTTGCCGGTTGCAGCTTGACAAGCGGGAATTACGCAAGCGAGGCGGGGGGGTGTTCGGTAGCGACGAGTTCACGGGTTCAATAGGAGTGGTGACGATCAACTTGCCCCGAATTGGCTACCTCTCTGGGGATGAAAACGCGTTTCTAGAGCGCCTCAGCCGTCTCATGGATTTGGCGGCTCAGAGCCTCACAATCAAACGTAAAGTCGTAACTCGTCTGATCGAGAATGGCTTGTTGCCCTATACTAAGCGTTACCTGAAGCACCTTGGCAATCACTTCTCGACGATCGGGTTGATAGGGCTACATGAAGCCTGCCTCAACTTTCGAGGACGAGACTTTGGGATTGAAACACCTGAAGGCAAAGCTTTTGCGGAACGTGTTCTTACTTTTATGCGCGAACGCTTGCAAGCATATCAGGAGTCGCATGGAGACTTGTTCAATCTCGAGGCAACTCCGGGCGAGACATTATCACGAGTGGCGATGATACGCCCTACTATACCAATTCGAGTCATTTACCGGTCGACTTTACAGTGGATATTTTCGATGCGCTTGACCACCAAGATTCCTTGCAGACCAAATATACGGGAGGCACCGTTTTCCATGGATTCTTGGGTGAACGGGGCAGCAACTGGGAAGCGACTCGAAGCCTCGTGAAAACGATAGCGGAAAACTATCGGTTGCCGTACTTCACCATCACCCCGACCTTTTCAGTTTGCGCTCACCATGGGTACCTTGCTGGCGAGCATTTTAACTGCCCCCATTGTGAGTCTGAGTCTCGTCAACGGATCGAGCAAGAATTGACCGAGTTACGATTGTTGCGAAGGGCGTAACGTTTTTTGATGTTTTTTTGGTCACTCAACCGACCTGTCCCCAGTGCCCGGCAATGAAAACAAAGGCGGCAAATCTATCCATTTCAGGATGTGAGATTGATGTTAGCACCGAAGAAGGGTTCCGGGAGGCTACCATCGGGAACGTTAGCGCAACCCCGAAACTAATTCTTCTTAACGATCGAGGTTCCGAAGTTACACGCCTTGCAACAGTCAGTGATTGGTTCCTTTTGACGGCTTGGCGATAGTTCCCTTGATTGAATTTTACGCTTTGGATTTTGAGAACGACAAAAGGCTGCCCACCGAGGTGACTTCCAAACCTCAGCAGCCTTTGTTCTTGTTAAAACAGCGTTGCGTGGATTCCAAGGTCTTCGAAACGCTGGCAGACTTCGTGAAGTTCACTTTGAGTAGGGCTCCGCAACTGTCGCCAACGTGGATCCAGGGTGTTTCCTGAGCGGAACCCTGTGAGCAACAAGGATTCACCGGCCCCTAAAACCCTTGCCATCTCGTCGATTTCTTCTAGGTTGTTAATCCCGGGCACCCATGTTGTTCGGAACTGACGTCGTGGCGACTGGTTGCGGATGATCCCAACTGCTTCCTCGATCTTGGCGCACATTTGAGATCCATCGCGATAAAATCAACAAGCCCGATTGGCAATGCCTCCAAACGCCGAGGATAAGTTCCGTTGGTATCGAGTTTAACAAGGTAGCCGAAATTACGAATTTCTTCTATCAGGTCCACTAGATCCTGGTGGTATAGCGGCTCTCCGCCGGTTATCGCCACCCCTTGCAGGACCGACTTTCGTTTCGCGAGAAAGTCCATCACTTGCGATCTGACCCAAAAGGCTCGTGGAGTCCCGCAGATGGCCTCCCGAATTCCAGAATACATTGCCATGGGAATCTAGAGTTTGCGCTAGATCACGAAACTCTGAGTGGGACGGCCTTGAAGTCGGTCCCTTCGTCAAGAGACTATTTTCCTTCGGCAAGGCTGTCGAAAATGAAGTAGCGTTTTGCGTCGATAGTGTGGAATTCCTTAACAGCACCACGAGCGACCACACCGAGTATCCCCCTGAAATACAGGACCATACGTCCTTCATTTTCCTCTCACGATGTCCTCAATCCTCTGTCTATTTAAAACGGTGAGTTTGCGACTTAAAGTCTCCTGACTCATTCCCAATTGCGAAGCCAAGTCACCCTTAGAAGCCTTCAAGAAGATTTTTTGATTTCCTTTCGATTCCAATAGCAAATATCGTGCTACACGCTGTTCGACGGATCGGAGGCTGATATCTTCGATTCGACTTTCGACGACTTTCGACGACTTCAAGACGAATGCTGAGTTCCTCCATGATTTTAAACGCGATCGACGCGTGGCTTTGCATCAGGTCTTTCAGACGTCGTCCTTCTACGAGACACATGACGGTATTTTCCAAGGCGATGGCGTAGTCCGCTGACTGTCGAGCGCTGAACAGTGCGAGCTCGCCGATAAATCCGCCTGGTCCGACAAGACGAATGACCAGTCCCGTATGAATCACAAAAAGCTTTTCTTTTGCATCGCCGGCCCTATAGATGGATTGGCCCTTCGGACAGATATTCTCAGTTGTGATTGCCGAGATTTCGGCGAGTTCCCGATGGATAAGGTTCTTGAAAATCGGAACGGATTCGAGGCATGAAGCACTTTTGCGCTGAGGGTCGCCAGCAAGCATACTATTATTTATACGGACTATCCTTATCGAAAGAAAGAAGAACCCGAGTTTTCGATCTCACGCCGGTTTATCGATATTTCATGAATCAGCATGCCATAAGAGAGGTTCACGGCTTTGACCAGGACCCCTACCAATAACGAGGCGGCTACCACAAGGGCAAAGACGATGTTCTGTGTCATGTTGTGCATGGTTGCTTGACTTAATCCGACAGCGTACGAAAGCTTACGCAGATCAGACGAAACGAGCACGACATCGGCGGTTTCCATGGCAGACTCGGATCCCGCACCACCTATCGCTATCCCCGACCATTGCCGTACGCCCATACTTTCTTTTCAAGTCTTGCAATGAGATGACCTTCTGCTCTGGTAGCTGCTCGGCGAAGTACCCATCCAAGCCGATTTCCTTGGCCTCGTCACGAGCGACATCCGAGATCGAAATGATCCCAAGCACTTGTCGTTGGTCTCCCACGAGAATGGCCGTGTGAGCTTTATCTTCTTCGGCCGCGAGATAGTCTTCTTGCATTGTCAAATCTATGCCGTTGTCGGTAAAAAGCCTTCGGTTTCCAATCAGGAAAGTTTCCTCGGCGAGGGAAAACCTTAGTCCCTGACCTGCGATGAAATGCGACTCCGCCGGCTTCTCGCTGATTTCGCCGATATTTTCGGCAGCAAATTGAAGAATTGCCTTGGCCAGAGGATGTTCCGAATAGGATTCCCCCACGGCGGCTAGGTGCAGCAGATCCGTAGTCCCCAAACCATAATCCTTGACGGCGACAACTTGAGGACTGCCTTTAGTCAGGGTGCCCGCCTTGTCAAAAGCGATAGCTTTTATTTTCCCCAGCTTTTCAAGGACGTCTCCGCCTTTTACAAGAACTCCCTTTTTCGCTCCGTTGCCGATGCCGGCCACAAGAGAAATAGGCGCTGAAATAACAACAGCGCCGGGGCAGGCGATGACCAAAAGCGTCAGCGCGAGCACAACGTCGTGCCCGACGAGATAGAGAATCAAAGAAAGAAGGACGATCGCGGGCGTATAGGATCGTGAAAACTTCTCTAGGACTCGCTGCGTCCTGGCTTTTTTATCCTGAGCCTCTTCGACCATGTGAAGAATGCGAGAGAAGGTCGTAGCCGCTGAGACCTAGTCTGCCTTGACGATGAGGTACCCCGAAACCGTCCGATTGAAAAACCGGCCAGCAAAGTCGAGGCCAACAGGAAGGCGACAGTGATGGGAGCGTAGCCGAGGAACTCTCGTAAACCGAACGAGGCCAAAAGAAGACACCCTGTCACCACAACGATCTCTTTTTTTTCATAGCGAACGCCAACGCCCCTCTTACCTTATTTCTCGTCAAGGACTTCATAGCCGAGCTTCCTGATTTTGTTTCCGATGATCTCGGAGTCCGTGACCAGTTCATCAAAAGAAACTTTAACCCGGGAAGAGTTAAAAAGGACCTCGGGGGTCGTAACGCCCACGGTCTTGTTGAGCATCGAACCGATTTTGTCGACGCAGCTGGGGCAGGTCAGTGTTTCCAGCACGAATATTCTTTCTTTCAACTTGGGTTCCTCCCAATAGACCGTCTTTACTAAAATTAAAGTAGGATTCTGGAATCGTCTTTGACCTAGGTCAAAACTCTCCGCGTTTTCTTCCAGAATAAAGATTTTCAGCGCGGCTAGCGCCCTCGGAAAGACTCACAGGTGTATCTTTACAAGATGAACCGAGTGAGTTTGAAACGCATCTATGAACCACCGTCCGAAAATGACGGTCGGCGCTACCTCGTGGATCGACTTTGGCCCCGGGGCGTATCGCATGAACGAGCAAGCCTGACAGACTGGTTGAAGGATGTCGCACCAAGCGTTGAACTCCGCAAGTGGTACGGTCACGATCCTACAAGATGGGAAGAGTTCCGCTTGCATTATTTCGAGGAACTGGAAAGGAACCTGGTGGCGGTCGAGTTTCTTCGGGACGAAGCCAGGAGAGGACCCATCACGCTCGTTTTTGCCGCCAAAAACGAAGAATTTTCTCACGCAAGGGCGCTGAAAGAATTTCTGGAACGAGAGTTCCCCTTAGCTTAGATAGCGACAACTCCGGCTTTGGGGGCCTGAAAAACTTTCTTGTAATCCGCGGGCATGATTCTTACGAACTCTTTTTTACGGACGTTCCAGTCAGCGATAAGGTCTTGGGCGACTTCGGATCGTGTGTACTGGTAGTGGTTCTTCACCAGGCTCAGGATCTGCTCCAAGTCCTTATCCTCCGGGGTTGCCATTTCCACCATGATATTCTCGCGGGCCTTAAAAACGGAGTTCTTTTGGGGGAAGATTACTAGCCGTCCTCCCGAGAGACCCTTGCCTACGTAATCGTTAGCGTCGCCCTCCAGAAAAAAAGTCATACCCTTGTTAAGCCATGCACCGAAGCTCTGGCCGGCGCTCCGGCGAAAGCGGATGGTGAGGCAATTTTCGGGCAGACCCGCCGCACCCCATTTCTTGGCTATGGCATGGCTAAGCATTGTACCTACGGCTCTGTCGGTGTTATGAATTTTCTGTTCCCATTCGATGGGGTGTTTGAACTCGATGGCGTCTTTGGCTCTCGCGATGAGCTCGTTGTCCATGACCTTGTCGAGCCCGTAGTCCTGTTTGCAGGTGCAGTAGACTTCTGTCGCGGGGTTGGTGCGGACGACACTACTAAGCAGAGGTGCTAAGTCCACATTGTACGACTTCCAATGGCTGACTGCATCGTTGACCTCCAAAAGGTCGACACGACCTATCAGTTCATCGAACCTTCTGACGCTTAGTCGGGCTATGATTTGACGAACCTCGGCGGCGGTGAAGTGAAAGAATCGCTGAACGTGCGCGGGTTTTCCTGTAAAACGGGCACGGAAGACTGGGTCTTGGGTATTGATTCCCACGGGACAGAGGTTCGTATGGCATTTTCGTATCATGGTACACCCCAAGACGACCAGTGGTCCTGTAGCAAACCCCATCTCTTCAGCCCCAAGCATGGCCGCGATGACCAAATCTCTGCCCGTCTTGAGCTCACCGTCAACTTGGAGACAAACTCGGCTACGCAGTCCATTCAACACCAGCGTCTGGTGGGCCTCGCTGATACCGAGTTCCCAGGGCAAACCGGCATTTTTGATACCCGTCAGTGGTGAATCGCCCTGGGTTTGCCGGAGACCTAAAAATCTGAGAGAATGAGGTCATGGGAAAAGCAAACAGGTATTCCCGAGAAGTATGAGAACGAACTGTTCGGTTGGTTCAGGAACAGGTCAAGGATTATCCATCGCAATGAGTGGCAATAAGGTCGATAGCTGAGAAAATTGGCTACTCACCGGGATAGTTGCGGAGTCGAACTGATCTGTAGAAACCTACAGATTGCTCTATCCACGTACCATGAAGTCAAAGCAACCCAGGCCGATCCGAGCCCCTCGTAAGGTAGGGAAACAGCTTCAACGAGAAGGTATAAAACGATTCGAACAACTTTCTCAGCCCCTAATTGCCCGACTCCTGAAGGGCAATTGTCGGATGACGAGTCTCGACACGGACGACGGCAGATCTAACTCTGGATGCTCTAGAACAAGCTCTTTGGGCCAGGCCGATTAATGCTCGGTTGATTCACCCGCGACCACGGAAGCCAATACTTATCAATTCGCTACATGCCACCTGCAGAATACGAAGCGATGTATTATACCGAAAACAACCGGCTCGTTGAGTCTGGACTTAAGTAAAAAAGGCTCCGCTCTTCCTCGGGCGATTCATGGTTTTGAAATTTCGCCAACCTCGAAACTTTGAAAAAGACTCGAAAAAAGCAGGGGGTTTGCGGAATCGGTTAAGTTGTGCTATAATAACAAATAGAACGGCTTTCGGTGAGAACAAAGGGCAGTTTACAGGTGTTCTATGTCAGATTCTAGGGAAGGTTCGCGCTTTTGCCTTTGAAAGTACTTGTCCTGTAACGAGTTACAGAGGGTGCTGTCCGAAGGTTTCCCCGTTTGTAGGGGATTACGACTTAAATATAGTTTAACAGGGTTTTCACCATCCCACCTGTCCGAAGGTTTCCCCGTTTGTAGGGGATTACGACGTATCAAAGCTAGTGTTCATAGTGTTCATAGTGTAATATCCGAAGGTTTCCCCGTTTGTAGGGGATTACTGACACCTACTGACAAGATTTGACAGTAGGTTCTTAAGCTGATTTCCTTTCCTCCAAGAGCTGTGTGCCTTCGGATTCGGTTGTAGAAGATTTTGATCCATTCTTGGGTAGCTGTTTGAGCTTCTTGGCGGGTTAGGTACCCAGAAATTCTCGGTCGGGGCGTTGAGGCCCGAAGACCGGACTTTTTGAGGATGTTTTGATAGTCATGCGCACCGTATTGGCTTCCTCGATCAGAATGGTGGATGCAATCAGATTCTGGTTTTCGATATCAGATTGGCTAAGTATGCGGTCGCTTTTTTTAAAATCTCTTCCCGTGTCCTGGATTCTGCCATTTCTTTTCGAAGCCGTGCCACCAGACTCTCGCTCTCCTGGTTCTTATATCGGGCAACCCAGCTACAATCTGGTCTTGGAAGATTTTTATCTTCATCGCGTTCCCAAGGATTATAGGCATCTAGCTTCTCAGAAACCTTAGTGAACATGGTTTTATGATGGGGAAGATAATAATCAGTGAAAACATAGGTTCTTGAATATCCGGTAAGCGTTCAACATCACAGAAACATCTATTTCAAGGAAATATAATATTGTCTATAAAATTACTCGAAAAAATTTTATCGGTGTCATGATCTGTTAATTTTTCTATTTCAGCAAGAAGAAGGTCATTCTTATATGATGGTAAGAACTCTTCAGGAATGATTTTACTTGAATGGGGAATATGTACCGGCTAACTTCCTTACAACCGGGAAGGATGGTCTGGTGTTTTAGAACCTTTTAGTTTACAAAAAATGCCATCAGCTTCACCTGGCCGGCACCTTTATTAGGTAGGGTCGAACCTCTTTGCTAGGTAATACTAGGTCTTACCACTACGTAGTGGTGAGGGTCGACATAACCTAGCAATTTGAGGTTTTGCTAGGTGTTCAGCAGAAAAATTTGACATTTTGGTGGCCAAAGCTGAGACTTTACGCAGTAAACCGACAGGGAGACACTCTTGAAAGCACGTTCATCCATTCGGACACGGCTGTTGCTGATTGTCCTTTTTCCTTTTGCGTTGGCCGCGGGACTTGGAGCATTCTTCTTTGACCAGAACTGGCACGAGTTGCACACCATTCATAACCTCATTGTCGATACTACTATGACCAACCGCGCTTCAATGGCGGTCAATAGCCTTCAGGTTGAGCGCGGCACCTCGGTAGTCGTTTTAGCGGGCGGCAAACTCCCTGTGCCCCTCGAGGCTCGCCGTCAAGATACCGACCAAGCTCTAACAGCTTTTTTTCAGGCTTTAAAAGCATCAACGCTTCCTAAACGAATCCAAGAGGACACTGTTAAGGCTTTGCACGGTTTAAACAACCTTCGAAGCGGGGTAGATAGCCGCCAATTGGCCGGCGCGGAGGTTCGTCGGGGTTATACCGCAATGATTCGTCAGCTTTTGTCGCTGTATGCCGTTGTGGCCAATGGGGTAACCAGTTTTGGCGTCGGCAAGGCTATTAACTCGTCGATTCTTCTCGAAGAGGGTAAAGAGGCCGCCGGCCTTCTGCGTGCGGTTTTGTCGTCTACCGCCGCCGCGAACCGTCCGGTCGATGACAAAACGGTTCAGCTGATCTTAGCTTTGGCAGGTAAACTCAGCGCTAATCTTGAATCACCGGCAATCGTGATCAGCAAAGACGATCAATCGGCGCTCAAGGTTCTGTTTATTAGTCCCGGGTATACGCAAGCCTTGACGGCGGTCACGACGATTGTAAAAAATGCTGATAGGGGCCAATACGGCATAAACAGCACAGAACTTTTTGGCGCCATGACCTCGTTCATCAATGACCTCGCTCACTTAATTCAAAAGGTAGGCGACCAAAACTTGGCTCGACTCCAGGCCTTGCAAGCCACGCGGGTGTCATCGCTGACAACCATGGTGATTGTAACGGTGCTGGTTCTGCTTTTGGTTCTGGTGACGGCGCTCTGGGTCATTGGGCGAATGCTCAAGACGGTTACTCACTTGGACGCCCATATTGAAGCTCTGGCCACGGGTCGGGGCAACCTTTCTGAAGAGCTCCCCTTGCACGGCAAGGACGAGTTTGCCCAGCTAGCAGGGCACTTTAATGCGTTCTTGGCGAGTATGCGTCGGCTCGTTAACGAAGTGGGAGAGGCCGCCGAAGGGCTTGTGCGCATTGCGCAAGAGCTTGCGTCTTCCATGACGCAAACTTCAACGGCCGCCGAGCAAATTACCTCGGTCAGCGAGGCAACACGCGAAATGAGTCGTCAACAACAAGACGCCGCGCTCGAGGTTCAAAAGCGGGTCGAACTGATCAGCGATGAATCCGCCAAGGCGGCGGCACTGGTCGACGACCAAGTCCGAAACTTTTCCGAATCGGGCGCCTCGATCGAAGAAATGGCCGCCAACATCCACTCGGTCACCGATATTGTTGCCAAGATGTCGCTCGAGTTTGACCAACTAATGCAGGCCTCTCACGAAGGCAGTCTGCTCATTGCTCGGGTGGTTGATGAGGTTCGTAAGATTACGCAAAGTACGGGGCAACTTCAGGTGGCCAACACCCAAGTAGCCGAAATAGCGGCGCAAACCAACTTGTTAGCCATGAATGCGGCAATCGAAGCGGCACACGCCGGTGACGCTGGACGAGGCTTTGCGGTTGTAGCCTCCGAAGTTCGCAGTCTCGCCGAAAACTCCTCGGCTCGTTCCAAAGCGATGGCTACCGATGTTAAAAGCATAGGCAACGCCGTTAAAGATGTAGAACGTTCCACGGGTTCCGCTTCGGCGGCCTTCGAAGCTATCGTGGGGCGCATCACGGCGCTGAATAACTTGGGTAAAGAAATCAGCTCGTCGATGCACGAGCAAAACGCCGCTTCAGGGGTGATTATCCAGTCTCTCGGGGCAATGAAACAGGCCGCCGAGATCACCACCCAGTCCTCGGGCACCGTCCGAACCGAAATGGAACGGTTTCGCACCCAGATCACCGAACTTTTGCAAAAGATCTTTTTGGTGGGTACGGCGATGGAACAAACAACATCGGGGATTCGCGAAATCTCTTCGGCCGCGAACCGGGTAGGGATTTTGGCCGAAGACAATCGCCGAGCCGCTTCGGTCGTACTAGATCACATGGGACGTTTCCGCACCTGAAAGACGGCGTATTTGACGCGCCGCCTCGACCATCTGGGTTAAGGACGGAAGAACCTCGCTCCACTGCCGGGTTTTGAGTCCACAGTCAGGGTTTACCCAGAGCCGTTGGGGTGGCAATACCTCACCAGCGGTTCGAAGCAGGCTTACCATCTCGTCGACGCTAGGAATCCGAGGCGAGTGGATGTCATAAACACCCGGGCCGACAGCATTAGGGTAGGCAAAGGCGCGAAACGAATCCCACAGGTTGCCCCCCGATTTTGCTGTTTCGATCGTCAGAACATCGGCGTCCAAGTCAGCGATGGCATCAAGAATTCCTCGAAAGTCCGAGTAGCACATGTGGGTGTGAATCTGAGTGCTATCGCACACGCCACCGGCGGTCAAACGAAAGCAGTGTACCGCTTCGGCAAGGTAAGCCTTACCTTCGGCCGGGCGGAGCGGCATACCTTCTTTTAAAGCGGCTTCATCAATTTGAATAATCGCAATGCCCGCTTTTTCAAGGTCAAGAACCTCCTCGCGGAGAGCTAGCGCGATTTGTTGGCAGCTCAGGGCCCGGGGCTGATCTTCGCGGACAAATGACCAGTTTAAAATAGTCACAGGCCCGGTGAGCATTCCCTTAACCGGCTTGTCAGTCAACGATTGAGCATAAGTTATCCAGGGAACAGTGATCGGGTGGGGGCGGCGCACGTCACCGTATAAAATCGGCGGTTTAACACAGCGGGAACCATACGACTGTACCCAGCCAAACTCGGTAAAGGCAAACCCTTCCAGCTGTTCGCCAAAATATTCGACCATGTCGCCGCGTTCGGCCTCGCCATGCACCAGAACGTCCAACCCTAGCTCTTCCTGACGCGAAATTGCGTGTGCAATCTCGGCGCGGATCGCCTCGTGGTAAGCCGAGTCCGAGAGCTTTCCAGACTTCCAAGATCGCCGTACCCGACGGATCTCGGCGGTTTGAGGAAAGCTACCAATGGTGGTCGTCGGGTACAAAGGAAGTCGAAACCGCTCACGCTGTAACACCTGACGTTGTTCAAAGGGCGCCCGTTGGTAATTTGGTAAAGGCGTGCTGGCCGGTGGGGTAGGGCGTTCCGGACTCTGATGGGCTTCAAACTCGTCAGCTACCGAGTCTAGACCGTGGTTAAAGGCCTTGGCGAGTAAGGTTAGCTCGTGAAGCTTTTGGTGGGCAAAGGCTAGGCGTTGCTTGAGGTCTTTCGGTAGGGCCGTTTCTAAGTTCACATCAAGGGGAACGTGCAATAACGAACAGGTGGGGGCCAGCCATAGCCGATCGCCTCGGCGACTCGCGGCATTCCCCCACTGGTTGATGACAGACTTTAGGTTTGTCTTCCAGATATTGCGGCCATTGACCACACCCAATGACAGCACTTTATCAAGCGGCCAGTCAGCCTCGATTTTTTGGGCTTCGTCCTGTTGGGCATCGATATGCAGGCCCGCCACGGGGAGCTTGCGCACCAGGGCGTAGTTTTCGGCTAAGCGGCCAAAGTAGGTGGTTAATAGCAGGGGAACAGGGCTCGATGACAGCGCTTGGTAGGCCTGGTGGAAGGCTTGGGTTTGTAAAGCCGAAAGCTCTTGGCAGAGCAGGGGTTCATCCATCTGCACCCAGCTGGCCCCCTCGGCGGCTAACAGCACCAACAGTTCCTGGTAGAGGGGCAATAGGCGGGGTAAAAGCGATAACGGCGCAAACCCGGCCGTTGCTTTGCCCAAAGCCAAGTAGGTCACGGGGCCCACCAGCACCGGTTTGACCTGCCCCTTAACGGTACGGGCTTCGCGCAGTTGCTGAACTAAACGACTGGGGTTGAGCTGGAACTGCGTACCTTCGTGAAACTCGGGAACAATAATATGATAGTTGGTGGTAAACCACTTGGTCATTTCACCAGCGGGGACCTCACCACCGCGAGCCGCCGTAAAGTATTGAGTCAACTCGCCACCGGGCAATGAGCGTACTCGTTCAGGCAGATTACCGAGGGTGACGCTCATATCCAGAACGTGATCGTAGAGCGAAAAATCCCCTACGGGGAGCAAATCTAGGGCGCTCTGGGCCTGCCACTGCGACAAGCGGAGTTCGGTCGCTGTCTGTTCGAGGTCCTGTTGCGAAATTTCTTTTTTCCAGTAGGCTTCGAGTGCCGTTTTGAGCTCTCGGTGCCCACCGATGCGGGGACTGCCGAGATTATGGGTCAGTGCCATGGGGTCCTTCCTTCGTCGTCATTTAGCGTTGCTTGGTAGGGCAACAATAGCGACGAATTTTTGCTTAGAAAAATGGTTTTTTTTCACCGATCCATGAGTACAATTCATAAAAGGAGTTTTTCATGGGGGAGCTAGAGCGCATCCATCTCGAAATCGTGCGGGCCGTGCACGAAAAAGGCTCGCTCACCGCGGCTGGCGAAGCTTTGCATCTGACGCAGTCGGCACTTAGCCATAGCATCAAAAAACTCGAAACCTTGCTGGGGGTGAGCCTGTGGCACCGGGACGGTCGGGCACTGAAGTTTACCGAAGCCGGTGCTTGGCTTTTGGCCTCGGCTCAACGGTTGTTACCGTCTTGGGAACAGCTCGAAGAACGCCTGACACAGTTTGGGCGCGGTGAGCGTGGTACCTTCAAAATCGGGACAGAATGTCACCCCTGCTACAAATGGCTATTAAAAATTACTCCGGATTTTTTGCGCGAGTGGCCTGAAGCGGACCTCGATGTCAGACAGAAATTTCAATTCGGCGGTCTTGGAGCCCTCTTTCAGCGCGAAATTGACCTTTTGTTGACGCCCGACCCACTGTTTAAGCCCGGGTTAAGCTTTCAGGCGGTGGTTGATTACGAAGCCGTGGCTGTCGTTGGGTGCGAACACCCTTGGCAGAGCTGTGAGTACGTCGAACCGCTTCAATTTGCTCGCGAAGTTTTATATACCTACCCCGTGGATACTGACCGTTTAGATATCTTTACAGGATTTTTGACCCCGTCGGGTGTTAGCCCACGTCGGCACCAGCTGGTCGAAAGCACCGAAATTTTACTTCAGCTCATCGCTGACGGCCGGGGCGTGGGCACGTTGCCCCGCTGGCTGGTCGAAGAATATTCACGAGAATACCCGGTGACTGGTGTGCGCTTGGGGGAACAGGGAGTGTTCAAGCAAATTTACGCAGGGTTTCGCGATGGTGAACAAAATCTTCCCTATGCCCAAACGTTTTTAGAGCTGTCCCAAAGAAGGCGTGGATGAACGAGCTGTTGTTGGCCGACCTAACTCCTGAACGCTTCAACGTGTTGGCAAGCCGCGAAGACGATTACTATTTCAGTTTCAACTGGAGCCCCTTGTTTTACCGCAGTCAGGCCTCGGCGGGGTTTATTGCCGTGGCCACGCAAACCCCTGCCGGGCCCGTTTTGTTACCCGAACTACAAAAGGCCTATGCCGTTTTAGATTGGGATGATCTTCACATTGGCCGGTCGGCGAGACGGTTGTTAAAAGGTTCAGAGCTCACCTCGGGTAGGGTGGTGCTCACCCTGAACGAGAACCCCGCCCCCGTGTTAGCCGCCCTCGAGGCTCATTGGGGCCAGGAATCCTGGCTTATACCCCCGTATTCAGCGTTGTTGTGTGATTTAGCTCAGAACGTCGAAGCGGGGTTTCGGGTCTGGGGTGTCGAATTGCGGGCGGATGGTAAGTTGATCGCGGGTGAAGTGGGCTACGCGACCGGGGCGGTGTACACGAGTTTGACCGGCTTTGCCCCACGAGAAGGCCCTTGGTCGCGCGGGTGGGGCACTATCCAGTTGATCCTTTTGGCATGGGAGCTCCAACGTCGGGGTTTTGCGTTCTGGAACTTAGGTCAGCCTTATATGCCCTACAAGTTCAAACTAGGGGCAAACCTCTACCCCCGCGCTGAGTTTCTGGAACGTTGGCAAAAGGCGGTGCCTGGGTGGAGCCTGGCTCATGGACAAACCCCTGGGGTCACGCCATGATGGGGTATGTTTAAACTGCAAAATCCTTTGGTGGTGCTTGACCTTGAGGCAACGGCTGGTCAGGACGCCCAAGGCTTTCAAACCAATGATTACATCATCGACCTGGGGGCTGTCTATTTAGACGAGGAGCTTGTTTCGAAGGGGAGCTTTTCGCATTTGGTGCGCCCCGAACAGCCGATTAATGAGTTTATTCAAAAATTGACAGGGATCACCCCCGCCATGGTCAGTGATGAACCGTTGTTTTCACAGGTGGGTGGCGATTTTACCGCTTGGGTGGCATCGTTGGCGGGCAATGTAAAAAAAGTCAGGCTAGCCGCCTGGGGCAACTACTTTGACATCCCTCTGTTACGAAAAAGTTATCAGCGGTACGGGCTAGAGTTTCCTTTTTCGGGCACGGCCATTGATATAAAATCCTTGGCATTTTTATGGTTATCCTTGTCCGGGCGGCGTACCGATAAAGTCAGCTTGCCTTTTTTTGCCCAACACTTTGGCTTGGTACAGGGGCAACAGCACCGGGCGTTGTCGGATGCTCAATTAACGGCCGAGGTAGCGCGTTGCCTGTGGCGGGACTTGCAGGGGGTGTTTGTTCCTGTAAAAGAGGGGGAGCCGTTCCGTTTGGCCCACCTTTCCTGGGAACCTCCAAACTCTGAACGAAGCTGACTAAGCTATCGTTCCCTGATGTTTGGGCCATGGTGAGCAAGGTTCGCCCCAGATAATCGGTGACCTTGGGGTCTGCCCCGGCGGTAAGGAGCAAGCGAACGGCATCAAGGCGACCGGCTTGAGCGGCAGACAAGAGGGGAGTGTCTCCTAAAATATTGGCGGTCTGGGCAAACTGCGGCGTTGACTGAAGAGCAAGTTTTAATAATGCCAGGTGAGGGGCTTGTGCCGCGGCACTTACCCAGCTTGAGCCTAGGGCATCGGTAGCTCGACTGAGCGCCCCCGCTTTTAACAGCATATTGACCAGGTCGATACGACCTTCGCGCGCCGCCCAAAAGAGGGCGGGGGTACCATTGCTATCACGGGCATTGGGGTCACCCCCTTGGGCTAGCAGGGTACTCAATACGTCTTGACTGCCATACCGTACGGCTTCGATAACGGGCAGGGGAGTTCCCGCCGGTTGCGCCTTGTAGGCGACGATAAAGTCTGGCGGGTCATTATTCATCACACTCCACGAAACCTCTGGTAGGCCCCAGGCTGTACCGGTAATCCCCAGGGTTACAACGAGACTGGCGGTCTTGGCCCAGTGTTTTCTCCAGACTTTTGAGATACCCATACCCTTATCATCGGCAAGCACTCGCCATAGCCTGTATGCGAGCTAAAGAGATTTCACTCAGTCTAAATTAAAGCGAGCGAGAATTGTATTCATTAAAATACAAAAAAATGTCGTAATCCTTGTGAAATTCTTATTAAATTAACAATTTTGCTGTCAAATATTAGCTAATTATCTCTTGTTAGAAGTAAATAGCAGGGATACCATAACGCACAGGGGGACAAAAATGTCCGAGCAGGATTCATCGCTGACGAGCCGTCAGGGCTCAAAAGTCGCGGCCTGGAACCGCTGGGTTTTGTACTTCGTGATTTTTGCGGGTCTTGCCCTGCTGATTGATCTTAACGTGCAGTCGCTTCGCGAGGTTACCCTCAAGGCTGAAAAGACTCCTCTGCTTAAGGATATTTTTCTTCCTAGCCTCATTTGGCTGAGTTTGGTTTTTGGTCTTACCTTGTTTCGTACAGGAGCCTGGCTACTCTATCGCCCACAAAAGAGCCTCTTGGTCGACCAAGCCCCTTCAATGACTGTTATTATTCCTGCTTACAACGAAGGAAAGATGGTTCTCAGCTCAATCCATTCGGTACTTCAGGCTCATTACCCGCACGATAGACTCGAAGTATTTGTCGTTGATGACGGCAGTAAAGATGACACTTGGACGTATATCCAAGAAGCGTCCGAACAGTATCCTGGGCAAGTTACCGCAATCCGCTTTCCGGTAAACCAAGGAAAGCGAGCCGCTTTAGCCCAAGGCTTTTCGCAGGGAAAAGGAGAGCTGTTTGTTACGATTGATTCTGACAGTGTAATTGACTCGGGGGCTTTGTTGGCTTTGGCGGCTCCCTTTCGCAACCCCAGGGTAGGGGCTGTTGCCGGGAAGGTCTCGGTATATAACCAGGAGCAGGGGGCTTTGCCTCGGATGCTCCACACGAGGTTTGTCCTAACCTTTGACGTGATGCGAGCAGTGGAGTCGCAGTATGGTACCGTCTACTGTACGCCCGGGGCTTTAAGTGCCTACCGGGCCGAAGGGGTTCGTCGAGTTTTGGACCGTTGGCTCAATCAGAGCTTTCTCGGCTCAAAGTGCACCTTTGGTGAAGACCGAGCCTTGACCAACTATTTACTGGCCGAAGGCTATGATACGCGGTATCAAAGTTCAGCAG
Source organism: Spirochaetales bacterium (assembly GCA_013044245.1). GTDB lineage: Bacteria > Spirochaetota > Spirochaetia > JABEVK01 > JABEVK01 > JABEVK01. The sequence continues at coordinate 23,213 of JABEVK010000019.1, forward strand.
TTGTTCATACGATCGTCCCCGATACGTACAAAAAGATGACCAAGATGTTTCTTCGGTGGGATCGCAGTTACGTCCGTGAAGAAATTCGGTTCTTAAAAATCGTTTGGGCACGGCCGTGGGGAGCTCGACTTTTAGCGATGTTCGACCGCCTAACGACTAACCTGAAGTTTCCGGCTGGGTTTTTGGGTGTGCTAAGTCTTTTATTGATCGCCTCAGAAAACCCGAGTTATTGGGGGCGCTCCGCTCTCATTTTGTTGTTTGTCGCCATCTTTAACAGCTTGTATTACCTTCGCAGTGAACCCTCAATAAAAGGCTTTTTTCATAGCATTGGCTTTTCGTTGTACTCGACCTTCACCATGTGGTGGATCATGCCCTACGCCTTTTTTACGGTACGGGCCAAGGGGTGGTTGACCCGCTAGGCGGGAAGACCTCGACAACGGAGATGATGCCCGTGCCGCTTCACCCCTCCCAACCAATTCTCGCCGTTATTGGCTTGGGTTATGTCGGCCTACCCTTGGCTGCTGCCTTTGGAACCAAGTACTCGGTCATCGGCTATGATGTAAACCCGGACCGAATCCGGGATTTGTCTCAGGGGTTTGATCGTACCCGTGAGGTATCTCCTCAGCAGTTGGAACAAGCGGTGGGTTTGATCTTGACCAACGATCCCGAAGCTTTGGCCCCGTGCCAGAGGTATATTATCACCGTCCCTACGCCTACCGATCGGCATAAAAAGCCAGATTTAACCCCCTTGCTTAGGGCGACCGCTACCGTGGCCAAGGTGCTTAAACGCGGGGATATTGTCATTTACGAAAGTACGGTGTACCCCGGTTGTACCGAAGAAGATTGCGTGCCTGTTCTTGAGAGCGGAAGCGGTCTCCGTTTTAATATCGACTTTTTTTGCGGTTACAGCCCCGAACGAATCAACCCTGGCGATAAGGAGCACACCTTAGCGAAAATCCGCAAGATAACCTCGGGGTCGACCTCCAAAGCGGCTCAGTTGGTTGATGAGATGTACGCCTCCATTATCGACGCGGGGACTCACCTTGCTCCGTCGATTCGAGTGGCCGAAGCTGCCAAGATTATCGAAAACTGCCAACGGGACATCAACATAGCCTTTATCAACGAGTTGTCTCGTATCTTTCACCTGATGGGCTTAGATACGCAAGAGGTGCTTAGTGCCGCACAAACCAAGTGGAACTTTTTACGGTTTCAACCAGGATTGGTGGGCGGGCATTGCATCGGTGTCGACCCGTATTATTTGACCTATAAGGCCGAAAGTTTGGGGTATCATCCTGAGGTGATATTGGCAGGCCGCCGGATCAACGATGATATGGGGTTTTATGCCGCCCAGCAGACGGTAAAGCTGATGATCCGGCAGGGGTTGCGGGTGTCAGGGGAGCATGTTTTAGTGTTGGGGATTACCTTTAAAGAAAATTGTCCGGATATCCGTAACTCTCGCGTCATCGACATCATCGTTGAACTGCGTGACTTTGGCTGCGTGGTTGAAGTGTGGGATCCTTGGGCCGACCCCGATGAGGTAAGGCGCGAATATGGTTTGCAGCTGATTCAAGAACCACGCCCACACGCCTACGGAGCGGTTATCGCCGCCGTCGCTCATCAGCAGTTTCGAACCCTAGACCCCAGGGCCTGGTTAGAGCCTTTGGGAGTGGTTTTCGATGTTAAAGCGGTTTTTTCGCCAGAATTGGCGCAGGGGCGTCTGTAGCCCCAAAAGAAAGACAAAAGAATTTTGAAAAAAATGATTGACGCAGATAACAGATTTTGATATGTTCACTTTCGGCTTTGACGCATTGTCCGCTAGGATAATTACGAAAACGCTGAGCAGAATCAAAAATCAAATGAAAGTTTGTTCTTGGTTCTTGACAAAACAAAAGAAGTGGTATTAAACTGCTTCTCACGTTTTTTGTTCTATGAAATGGAAATACTTAGGGGAAGGGAGAGAGTAAGGCGAGGGAGTCTGGATTAGCTTCAGATAAAGAGCCTGGGCGCA
>JABEVK010000020.1 GCA_013044245.1 Spirochaetales bacterium
CTGAGAGACAGGCTGATCGTCCAAGAGGATTTCGCCGGCTGAGGGAGTGTCGATGAGGCCGATCATGTTGAGGATGGTTGTTTTGCCCGAGCCAGAGGCGCCGGCGATCGAAATGAAGTCACCTTTTTCTATCGAAAAGCTCACCCCTTTGACGGCTTCGACAGTGACTTTGCCCAGGGCGTAGTTTTTCTTGACATCACTCAAATCCACAATACCCACAATTCCCTCCTTGGCGAGTTTTTTCTCGCTTTTTACGGTGTTTACTATGCTGAACTCCTTCAAAAAGGAAAAGCCCCCGACAAAAGGGAAAACTCATCGCCGTTAAGCAAGAAATCTAAAAACATTACAAATATTTAATCTTTAGGGAAAGGAAACAGAATCTTTTCTGTTTGAAAGTGGATGAATCAATTTGACACAATGCTGGGGCTTTTGGGAAAGTGGTGAGAAAAAACGACTCAGTATGAAGTTGCTAGTCGGTCCGTCAACATAGCAGGATAGTACCGAATACGGTTTGACGATATTCTAACTTATTGTATATTCAAAAAGGGTTTAGGTGACTTGTTCATAAACCTAAAATTGATCACTTGGAGGTCAGGAGTGTCAGAGAAGAACCCTCCCGAAAACGTACCGAAGGCTGAGTCCGACGCTTCCGAGACGGTGCTTTCCATGGCGGAGACTCTCGAGACGAATGCCGAGCTTGAGGCCCTTCGCGTCGAACTTGACACCGCTCGTACGGAAACCCAAAACGCGCGCGCTGAGTTGGAAACCGTTCAAAAAGAGCTAGCCGAAACCAAGGATCAGCTTTTGCGAAAGATTGCTGATTTTGATAATTATCGCAAGCGGATGATCAAAGAAAAGGAAGAGCTAAGACAGTTTGCTAACGGCGACTTGTTGGCTGACCTGGTTCAGGTTTTGGATGACTTTGAACGAGCTATTAAATCGTCTGAGCAGGCAAGAGACTATGATGCTCTCCACACGGGGATCGTCATGATTGAAAGCCAGTTTGCCCAAATGCTCGAAAGAAAATACCACTTAAAACGGTTCGAATCGGTGGGCGCGCCGTTTGACCCGCAACTTCATGAAGCGATCAGTGTTGCCGGCCCACAAGAAGGCGACACAGTCGTATTAGAAGAATATCAGCGCGGCTATCAGTTGCATGATCGTGTGCTCAGAACCGCGAAAGTTCGGGTGGGTTCAACCCCCTCGGATGCGCCCCGTGACACTGAAAAAGAAACCTCAGAAAGCTAAGAAAGCGAAAAGGAAAGGAGTAAATTATGGGTAGAATCATTGGCATTGACTTGGGAACGACGAACTCTTGCGTGGCGGTAATGGAGGGCGGTCAACCTGTTGTTATCGCTAACTCTGAGGGGACGCGCACCACACCTTCGATTGTTGGTTATACAAATAAGGATGAGCGTTTGGTGGGCCAGCCGGCCAAAAACCAGATGATCACCAATCCCGAGGCCACGATCTATTCGATCAAGCGTTTTATGGGCCGCCGTTTTTCCGAAGTTGGCGAAGAAATGAAAATGGTTCCCTACAAGGTCAGCGAGGGGCCCAATGGCGACGTGCGCGTTGAGATTAACTCGCAGAAACTGTCTCCCCCCGAGATTTCGGCCGCTGTTCTTCAAAAAATGAAAAAGACGGCAGAGGATTACCTGGGCGAATCGATTACTGAGGCCGTGATCACGGTTCCCGCTTACTTTAATGATGCCCAGCGTCAAGCTACCAAAGATGCTGGTCGTATCGCGGGGTTGGAAGTAAAACGTATTGTGAACGAACCCACTGCTGCGGCTCTGGCCTACGGTTTTGGCAAAAATCATAAAGACCAGAAGATTGCCGTTTACGATTTGGGTGGTGGTACCTTTGATATTTCGATTCTTGAGCTCGGTGATGGCGTTTTTGAAGTCAAGTCAACCAACGGTGACACCCACCTGGGGGGCGATAACTTTGACCAACGAATCATCGACTGGTTGGTGCAGAGCTTCAAGAATGATAACGGTATAGACCTGTCGAAAGACGCCATGGCCCTTCAGCGCCTAAAAGACGCCGCCGAAACGGCAAAAAAAGAACTGTCGTCAACACAGACGAGCAACATCAACCTGCCTTTTATCACGGCAGATGCTACAGGGCCTAAGCACTTGCAGTATGCCTTGACCCGCTCTAAGTTCGAGCAGTTGTGTGATGACTTATTTGAAAAAACAAAGACTCCGTGTATTCAGGCCCTCAAAGATGCTGGTTTAACAGCGTCAGAAATCGATGAAGTCGTCTTGGTGGGAGGTTCTACTCGTATTCCCAAGGTTCAGGACATTGTCAAAGCCCTGTTCGGTAAGGAGCCTAACAAAGGTGTTAACCCCGACGAGGTTGTGGCTGTAGGCGCCGCTATTCAGGGCGGTATTCTGGGGGGCGATGTTAAAGACGTTCTGTTGTTGGACGTAACGCCTCTCTCACTGGGGATTGAAACTCTGGGCAGTGTTTTTACCAAGTTAATTGACCGCAATACAACCATTCCTACCCGAAAGAGCCAGGTTTTCTCGACAGCATCGGATAACCAAAACGCTGTTTCGATTCATGTTCTGCAGGGTGAACGCGAAATGGCCTCGCAAAACCGCACTTTGGGTCGCTTTGACTTAACCGATATCCCCCCAGCTCCTCGCGGAGTCCCGCAGATTGAAGTTACCTTTGATATTGACGCCAACGGCATTGTTCATGTTTCGGCTAAGGATCTTGGAACCGGAAAAGAACAAAAAATTCGTATTGAGTCGAGTTCGGGCTTAAACGAAGAAGAGATCAAGAAAATGGTCCGAGAAGCGGAATCGCACGCTGCTGAAGACAAAGCCTTCCGAGAAACTGCCGAGGTTCGCAATGAGTCTGAGAATACCATTTATAGCCTCGAAAAGGCGATAAAGGACGCCGGGGATAAGGTAGATAAGTCTGAGAAAGAAAAGGTTGCGGCCGCAATTTCCGACCTGAAGAAGGCTCTGGAAAGTTCTGATCTCGAGCAGATGAAAAGTAAACTAGAGGCTTTGAAGTCGGCTAGCCATAAAATGTCCGAGGAACTCTACAAGGCACAAGCGGCAGGCGCCCCAGGAGCGGGACCACAAGGGCCAGGGGCCGGATCCAGTGCTCAAGGTAACGCCGGTTCGGGGTCATCCACTAAAACCGCTGCTGAAGATGCTGATTATGAAGTCGTTGACGACGACGAGAAGAAATAGTAATAAGGTTCGGGTCCCTTCGGGGACCCTGTATTAGGTCTTTCCGGAGTGTGACTGTGGCAAAACGTGACTATTATGAAGTCTTGGGGGTAGCGAAAGGCGCCACCCAAGAAGAAATCAAGAAAGCTTATCGAAAGTTGGCCATTCAGTTCCATCCGGATAAGAACCCCGGTGACAAGGCCGCTGAAGAAAAATTTAAAGAGGCTACCGAGGCCTACGAAGTGCTGTCTGATACAGAAAAACGCACCAGATACGACCAGTTCGGATTTGCTGGTGTGGACCCCTCTGCCGGGGGAGGGGGCGGTGGCTTTGGGTCGGCCGCATTCCGCGATTTTGAAGATTTATTTGGGGGCTTCGGCGATATTTTTGGTTCATTTTTTGGTTCCCGAGGGGGAAACAGCGGATCAAATCGGGGAAGTGACCTTCGCTACGACCTAGAAATTGACTTTAAAGAAGCTGTTTTTGGGACAAAAACCGAAATCACCTACAACCGGAACGCTCCCTGCAGTGTTTGTAATGGTTCGGGGGGAGAAGCTGGATCGCGGAGTAAAGTGTGCCCCACCTGTCAGGGTTCGGGTCAGGTTCGCCGTTCCAGTGGATTCTTTTCTATTGCCCAGCCGTGTTCTACCTGCGGTGGTGAAGGTCATATTATCGAGAAACCTTGCCGCGCTTGCCGGGGGTCAGGACTGGAAAAACAGCAAGTTAAGCGTACAATAGAGGTTCCTGCGGGAATTGAACAGGGAAAAAAGATCCGGATTACTGGGCTTGGTGAGGCAGCTCCCAACGCCGGTCAGCCGGGGGATCTTTACGTGGCTATTCATGTTCGTGAGCATGATTCCTTTGAGCGGAATGGCAATGATTTGTACTGCATGATTCCTGTGACCATTGTCCAAGCGGCTTTGGGTACCGAAGTTAATGTCACAACTCTGGATGATAAGAAGATAAAGCTCAAAGTTCCAGCAGGCACCCAAAACGGAAAGATGTTCCGTATTAAAGAGGCTGGAGTTCCTTACCTGCATATGAATGGCAAAAGAGGCGATCTCTACATTAAGATCCACGTTGAAGTACCCACAAGCTTAAGTGGAAAGTCGAAAGAGTTGCTTTCTCAGTTGGGTGAGCAGATCGGCGAGAATCTTGAACCTAAGCCGATTCGTTTGTCTCAAATCTCCTAGTGAAAGGGCACTTTTTAGCGGGAATGCCTAGGTCAGGTACCATGGGGAGCGGTTAACGTTACCACGAGTAGTGGTTAACAAAGGTAATGGCATGGTGGTTAAAACCACCACATGCCCAGCTTGAGGTAACCGGCTGATCCCAAGGCGTTCCATAAGAGGTCACCCCACATAACGACGAGGGGGAGGACAAAAACCCCCAGTGTTAAGAGCAATTTCGTTCGGCTTTTCATGGCTTGAGAATACTGCTTCCAAATTGAGACGTCAATCAAACCACCACGCCAAAAAATTTGACGGCACAGTGATTACGCATAATAATAAATTTCATGTCCCCTACATCTCCCTGGCCCACATTAGGCGAATTGTTTGAAAAATCCGTGCGGACTTTTCCTGACAGGCCTTTTTTATCCACCCACATCGGTTCCGAAAAAAAGATACTCTCCTATGCCGAAGCTCGAGTCCTGAGTCTCCGTTGGGCTGCCCTTTTTATCAGTTTGGGCATTCGACGAGGGCAGTCCATTGCGTTACGAGGAAAAAACTCACCCTCGTGGGTTTTAGCGTTTTTAGGTTGTGTGCAAGCGGGAGCTGTGGTTGTTCCCCTGGATGCGCAAATCTCGGATGCTGATGCCGTCAAGCTTTCAATTGCGGGCGAATGTCGGCTTTTTGTGCATGACTCGGAGTCTAGCGGTGTGGTGTCGTTACTAGATGGAATTCCTTCGGTTAGTTTCGATACAGAACTGCCGCCAGAGTACGAAATAACTGTTGCCACCGCGCCACACGATATCGCCGCGATTTTGTTTACCAGCGGTACAACGGGTCACCCCAAAGGGGCGATGTTGACTCACGAGAACTTTACTAGTGACTGTTTGCTAGCTCAGCAACTCCTCAGTATTTCGGCAGAGGATGTTTTTTATGCGCTTTTGCCACTTCATCATGCTTATACCCTTCTTGCCGTATTCTTAGAAGCGGTGTCGGTGGGGGCCTCGTTGTTGTTTGCCGAAAAGTTAGCCGTCAGTGCTGTTTTAAGTGACCTCAAGCGGGGAAGTGTCACCATGTTCTTGGCCGTACCTCTTTTGTTCAATAAACTTTTGGATGGCTTGCTCCAAGCAGTAAGAAAAAAAGGTCTTGTTGTTTGGTTGTCGCTTCGTGCCTTAATGAAATTGTCGGGGATTGTCAAAAAGACCACGGGGCATAATCCCGGGCGAAAATGGTTTCGTTCGGTTCTTGAGCAAGCGGGACTAGCGTCCGTGCGCGTCTGTATTTCGGGCGGAGGCCCCTTGGCTCCTCAAGTGTTTCGTCGGCTGAACGAACTTGGGCTAGACTTTGTTCAAGGTTATGGACTTACGGAAACTTCGCCGATTCTTGCCTTAAACCCCGTTGTCAAATACAAGGAAAGCTCAGTGGGCCGGATTCTTCCTGGCGTCGAGGCGCGTTTGCGAGATACGGATGCGCAAGGACAGGGGGAACTTGTCGTTAAAGGCCCCATGGTTATGAAAGGCTATTTCCGCGATCCCGAAGCCACTGCTGCTGTTCTTCAAGACGGGTGGCTAAGGACAGGTGATGTTGGCCGCCTCGACGACGAAAATTACCTTTACTTAACAGGACGGGTCAAATCTCTCATCGTCTCGGAAGGAGGTAAAAATGTTTACCCTGAAGAAATCGAATATGCCTTTCAGATACACGCTGAAATCGAGCAGATTTTGGTTCGTGGCTGGCTAAAAAACCCTGAAAAACGCACCGAAGGCATTGAAGCCCTCATTTACCCTAATCCCGACAGTGTCCGCTTTTGGGTGCAAGGGAAACCCGCCGACGATGCCCAGGCCGCAATTCACGAGGCTGTCGGCAACATTGTTGCACAGGTCAACCGAACGTTGTTGCCGTACCAAAAAATAGACCGTTTTACACTGTTAGAATCCCCGCTCGAAATGACCACAACTCGTAAGGTTCGCCGACTAGCGCCAGATTCTCACCTCTGATGAGCTTTTGACAGAGGAATCGTGACCGTCGGTTAGCTACTCATTCCTTCTGGGCCTCGGTAACGTTTCACGAGGCTTCGCTGGCGTTTTGCCTGAAGACGTCTTTCTTGCGACGCGCGAGTTTTTTTTGTCGTCTTGCGGGGTGGGCGGATTTTGATGGCTTCGAGAATCAAGTGCAAGGCTTTTTCAAGCGCCTCCGACCGGTTCATAGCCTGAGCGCGGTGCTCCTGCGCTGTGAGGTAAAGACTGCCTTCCTTAACACGTGAAGAAAGACGTTCTCGCACAAGTGCCAATTCGTGGGGGTGTAGAACCGTCAAAGACTCAACAGGGAGAGTGAGGTGAACTTTTGTGTTCACTTTATTGACGTTCTGTCCCCCTGGCCCTCCCGCTTTAACAAATGTCCATTGACTGTTGGCCACAATTTCTTGAAAGAGAGCGTCTTGTCTCGACAGATCCATACCCCAGGGTAAAACGAAGTTGCAGAGGCGTCAACGGGAGTAAGAATGAGGCAAAGGGAAGGCCGAGATATTAATCCTGTTATTGACGGTATACTGTTTAAAACAGTATCTTTTCCTTCATGACGAGAAAAAACGGTAGGCACATGCCTGCGTTTCTTTTGCTGTTTTTGGCACAAGAACCCCTGCACGGAGCTGCTTTGTTGTCCAAAATGGAAAACGACCTTCCTTTTTGTTTTGCTGACAGCGCGGGTTTATATCGCACCCTGCAGAGACTTGAAGCGGATGGTCTAATTCACGGAAGCTGGGAGAATCTTGAAAGCGGAGCTCCTCGCAAAATTTATGCTATCACGCCTGCTGGTTTGCTTGAGCTTAAGGCTCAGGCCGAGGACCTGCGTCAGCGGCAAGAAAATATTCGCGTTTTTTTTGAGCGCCTGGAGGCGCTTCAGAACAAGGAGAGAGTATGAGCGATACCGCGATAGCGCGAAACCAGCGAGGTTTGGTTAGCCTTTCAATAACCTCTGTGGCTCACATGTTGAATGACATGTACAGCAACTTTTTACCCCAACTATTGCCGTTTTTGCTCGTTCTGATGCCGGGCTTTACTGCTACCCAAGCGGCAATCTTGGTCGCCTCATTTAATATTTCGTCGTCGCTTTTTCAACCTATCTTTGGGTTTTTGGTTGACGCCAAGGGTCGTACGTGGTTGATTTACCTGGGAACCCTCTGGATGTCCGTCTTGTTAAGCCTTACCGGAGTTGCAGGAAGTTTTCCTCTGATGGTAGTTTTGGCTGCGACGGCGGGGCTGGGTACCTCGGCTTTTCATCCCCCGGCTTCCTCACTGGTTAATGGACTTAGTGTGCACCGAAAAGCCGTCTACCAATCCATTTTCGTTTCGGCAGGCAACCTAGGGTTCGCTTTAGCCCCTTTGCTTTTGGTGCCGTTGTTCCAAGCCGAGGGCTTGGGCGCAAGCACCTTGCTGTGGATTCCTGGCGTCGTTGCCGCGGCCTTATTATTTTTCTTCCTCCCCAAGTTAAAGCCAGCACCTCAAGTTTACACCTGGAAAGAAGTGGCCAACGCAATTTTTCATGCTCGACGTGACTTGGCGGTGGTTTTAGGGGTCATCGCGCTTCGCTCGGCTTCGTATACTGGGTTACTAACCCTGTTACCTTTGTTTTTCCATGCACATGGGGTAAGTCAAATCGAATCGGGCCGTTTGACAGGTCTTATGCTCCTTACCGGAGCTGTTGGCGGTCTCATTGGCGGCTGGCTGTCAGACCGCTGGGGACGTAAACCGATTATTGTAGGCTCGCTGATTGTGGCTTCGCTCCTTTTTTGGGGGTTTTTACTCACCTCTGGCTGGATTAGTGTGGTTCTCTTGGGCCTAGCTGGGGCTTCTCTTTTGGCGAACTTTTCGGTCACGATTGTCGCCGTGCAAGAGACCCTGCCGCACCACAAAGCGATGGCGACCGGTTTAAGTATGGGCTTTGCGAACGGGATCGGAGCCTTGGCTGTCGTGGGGATAGGCGGGTTGGCTGACCATTTCGGCCTGTTTTCAGCGGTCGGCCTGGCCGTGAGTTTGCCACTGATAGGCGGGATTTTGAGTTTGATGATGAGGAATGCTGTAAGTGATCGTGAAAAGCGCGCGCAATTGCCCCCTGCAACAGAACAGCGTTAGTCGTAGCAGGCTTTGAGAAAAAAATCCCTTTACGGTTTAGCATTTGCCCGCCATAATCCTGGGGTGGAGGGGGCAAATGCTCGAAACCGTCAGCGCCGTTTGCGCAACCTTGGCTGGGGCCGCCATCGTGGCTTTTCTACTTCTTTTGACAAGACTAAAATCGCTTAGGCGAAAACTGGACACCGAGAGGCGGACGACAGACGCTCTGACGGAGGTCGTGGTAGAGTTTGCTGAGTTTCGCGGGTCCCCTGATGCCGGACATGCTCGCAATGTGCGTCGGTATACTCAATTGCTTCTCGAAGAACTGCGTCTTCGGCAAGTTGCCCCCGAAATCCTTACCGAGCATTTTTGCCGTACCGTTGCGCGAGCGAGCACCCTGCACGATATTGGCAAATTATTTCTTCCGGCAGAAATCTTTTTAAAAAATGGTCCCCTGACGGTCGAAGAGCGCCGCCTCATGCAGACCCACTGTGAACGCGGTGAAGAGTTTCTGCGTTCTGCAGAAGAGCGTCTGTCCTTTTCTTCGTTTTTGGGGACAGCGCGTCACCTCGTCATATCCCACCATGAGTGTTGGAATGGCTCAGGGTATCCGTTTCAAATTTCTGGCGATGAGATTCCTTGGGAAGGGAGGGTCATGGCCCTGGTGGATGTTTACGACGCCCTTCGTCGGCCCAAGGTCTACCGGGCAGCGGTGGGTCATGACGAATGCGTTCATGCCATTCTGGCGCTTAGCGGTATTCAATTTGACCCCCAAGTTGTCGATGCTTTTTTAGCCCGTCAAGACGATTTTCGCCGACTGAGTGAGAGTTAAAGCTCAAGATAAAAGAAAGAGAAGTCGGTTTTCTGGGAACCTGTGCTTGATTTCAGGCCCTTACGGGCTTATACTCGGGCGGCCGGGCCCGAAAGGCGCTGGGAAGGAGCCGTTATGCAGATTACCGCGAACAAGGTCGCTGGTATCCACTATACCCTGAAAAACAAAAAAGGCGAAAAGATAGAGAGTTCTGTCGGCGCCGAGCCACTGGTGTACCTCCACGGGAACAGCAATCTGATCACCGGTCTTGAAACTGAGCTAGAAGGTAAAAAAGTTGGCGATAAGTTTACCGTTCAGGTCAAAGCCGCTGACGCCTACGGTGACTATGACGAAGAACTTATTGAGACCGTCGCCAAGGCTGATTTTGAAGATCAAAACGAATTGGCCGTCGGAAAAGAATTTCAATACAGCGATGATGAGGGCGAGATCTACCACGTCCGTATTGTAAAAATTGAAGGTGAAACTGTTACCGTTGATGGCAATCATCCCCTGGCAGGTCAGGATCTGACCTTTGAGGTTGAGGTGGTCTCGGTTCGCGATGCCAGTGAAGAAGAACTTGATCACGGGCATGTTCATGACGGCTCGGGGCATCACCACCATCATGACTAATCGCTGGTATGGGGTCACTGACCGTGGTACGGTTCGTGACCTCAACCAGGATGCCTTTTGCGCCCCCGGGATTCTCGTGGGGCGCCAGGATTCGGCGCGACGGGAAGGTGAGTTTTTGTTTGCCTCTCAGGCGCCGGCTCTTTGGGCTGTTTCCGATGGAATGGGCGGGCATGAGTTGGGCGAAGAGGCAAGCGCGCTTGCCATACAACTGTTGACCTGGGACGTTCAAAAACAGTGGTCGTCACTCTACAGTGAAGGCCAAGATCCCAAAACTTTTATTTCTCGTGCCCTGCGTGAGATAAGTCGAAAACTTAACGATCTGGCGCAAGATCAGCTGCGCCCGATGGGGTGCACGTTGACCGGCGTTTGGGTACCTGATGAAACCCCATCAGCATGGGTTTTTCACGTCGGCGATACTCGTTTATGGAGAGCCAATTCCACAAAAAGATCCTTGCAATTGCTGACTCAAGATCACAACCTTGCCTTTGGCCGTTCGGATGGTCAGGGCAAAAATATTCTAGAATCCTGCTTGGGCGGGGGAATGGACGAGCAACGTATTGATGTTTTTCCGCTCGAGGTAGCCCGTGGCGATGTTTGGCTACTCGTTAGCGATGGGCTAGAGGACGGCCTAGACCAGGCCACCTTCGAAACCCTATTTTGGCAAAATGTTATGAGCCCGCCGATGTTGGCCGAAGCGTTACTGAACCAGTCTTTACCAAATTCCGCTGATAATATTACCCTTCTTGCCATAACTTGGGACTAAAAGCTTGTATCCCTCACTTTAGTACGTGTTTTTTACTCTGGAACTTTGTTTTATGCAAATAATGCCGAAAATAAGGGACGATACCTATAAAAAAACGCGCTGTCAGGAGGAGTCATGTTTGATGTCTTGGTAAAGGGAGGGCCCATTCTGTGGCTGATCCTTCTGTTGTTTGTTCCCATTATTGCTATCACCATTGAACGCCTTTGGTTTTTCAAAAAGATTCACGGTGATGAAGATAAACTGTTTGCGCGTGTTCGTGCGGCGATTGAAAAACGGCACTACGATGAAGCTTTGGCCATTTGCGACACCGTTGAGGCTCCCTTGGCGGCCTTGGTTCGGACAGGTTTGGAATACCGCGATCGGCCGCAAGAGGTCCAAACCCGAATGATTGAAGAAACCGCCGCCCGCGAAGTCCCTCGGTTAGAACGAGCAATCGGTTGGGTGAGTACCATAGCACAGATTTCACCCTTGTTAGGACTTCTAGGTACCGTGTCGGGCATCATCAATGCCTTTGGCATTTTAGGAAAGTTTGGCAATGTCACCGACCCCTCGGTTTTGGCCAAGGGGATTAGTGAGGCGCTTTTAACCACGGCGGCAGGAATTGTTGTTGCCGTTCCCGCCATGGTGATTTATTACTTTCTTGCCGTGCGTGCCAACCGCGAAATTCAGCGTTTGGAAAGCCGCACCGGAGAGCTGTCCACCCTGTTTACCGGCAAGGGGGTATCATGAAATTTCGTCGCAGTTTACCAACGGTACCGCCCCTTAACCTGACACCTCTGATTGATGTGATCCTGATGCTTCTTGTGTTTTTTCTTTTGGCCACGGTGTTTCGGGTGGGCCCGGGATTGGCTGTTCAGTTGCCAGTATCGTCAACAGCTAAAGCGGTGAGCATGACGACGGTGAGGTTGACGGTGGTTTCGGAATCAGAAATTTGGGTCGATGGACAAAAAGTAGCGTTGGCGGGTCTGGATGGGCTTTTGAAGCAAGACTTGGCGGGAAAAGACCGAGAGCACCTTAGGGTGGTTGTCGAAGGCGGTTACGACGCTCCTTATCAGCTGGTTGTCTCCGTGCTTGATCATTTGCGTCAAGCAGGCGTAAACGGTGTCAACCTGATGACGAGGCTGGCCAGGAGACCCTCCTGATGTCTTGGGATACGTGGCGCGAAGCTCAGTACCACAAAAGAGCACAAATCAGCTGGGGAATTTCCTTAGGCGCAGTTCTCGTCACGGTGTTTGCCCTGTGGTTTGCAGGGCTCAACCACCTCATTCGTCTTAGTGATACCCAAGGCGACGCTATCGCCGTCAAGTTGGGTTCTCCCGACGGTGAAAATGTTCCGTTGAAGGTCAATCCGATTCCTGACCCTGCCTTTGTTCCGGAACAATCGGTTTCGTCGGTGTCTGAGGCCGTTTCGCAACCACCCCTGCCCAAGGCACAAACCTCAAAAGTGACGTCAAGCAAAACTCAAACACCTTCTGAACCCAAGAAGGTTCAAACTCCGCCTCAGCCCCAGCAACAGGTTCGTGTCGTCAAAGGCAGTGAAACCGGCAATTCGATGGAAACTATCTTTCAGGGAGGGGCCGGGCACGTCGGACGAAGTCTGTATGTGCCAATTTACCTGTATATGCCGCTTCCCACGAGGCTTTCGCCTTCTTTGATTGCCAAGATTCCTGATAGTCAAGATGGTTTTGAAACCGCCCAACAACGCAAAGATGAGCTTTTGGCCTTTTATCGGCGCGAAGGGGGCCTTTGGCGTTTGACTGCTCAACCTCCTTTTGAGAGTAGGCCGCGATTGTGGCTGAGCCTCCAGGATGCTGGCTACAACTTAGCAGATGCCGAGTACAAACGAGGGAATACCCTTACTCCTGTTACTCTTAGTTTTACGCTGTCGGCGCCTCACAATGGTCAACCGCCTGTTCTCCTTAAGGTGACTCTTGACCGTTCCAGTGGAAACTCCGAGGTCGATGCCGCCGTACTCTATGGCTTTAGGATGTCGGCGTTTGCCAATGGGACCGGTAAAGATGCCCAAGGTTTGTTCACCTATGACTTTGACGAGAAGTAAACTCGTGTTATATTCCGTCGCATGAATGTCAGGAATCACATGAAAAAAAATCTTTTACTGGTGGCCTTTTTCGCTGGCGTCTTGGGTGCTCCGTTGTGGGGTGCTAGCAAGTGGGAAGTGATTCCCAGTGTGCATACTTGGGGCGGTGAGCTCGATGTTGGCTGGCGTCCGGTTAGCTTAATTCCCGGCCGGCAAACTACCTTTTGGGTAGGGGGAGCCGGGATTTTACAATTTTGGTCGTATTTTCATGATCCCGCGACGGGTCAGGCGCTTTTGTCGCCTAACTCTTCAGACGCCTCGGTTACTCAGCTTTTGGGTCAGTGGTTTGCTGGAGCTACCCAGGGTCTTGTCGCTCACTTGGCCGACAAAGGCTACGGTGGTCAGCCCTGGGCTAGCCCCGATTTAATTGAGCTTTATGGTTTGTATCGTGGTACGGTCTGGGGTACTCTCGCCTCGGGGTCGTATTTAGCCACCTCGTCCCAGCCAGACAAAAATGGTTACGTGCAAACGGCGTTTTTGGGGGGGGTGGACCTCAATATGCTGACGAAAACCAACAGCCATAATTTGCGGCAAGGGTTTATGGCCGAAGCCGCATGGGCAACGGCTCCTCGGGGTATTCAATCGGTGGATGTGGATTACAACCGTTTTACGGGAACCGTAAAAGGTTTTTTTCCGCTGTGGGACAGCGATCCTCTCCGTAAAGACAATCAGTTTAGCGTGGAGGGCGGGTTAGCGCTCGCTTGGGACCATTTGTGGGGTCACCGGATTCCTTCAGAAGAACTTCAGCTCATCGGCGGTCGCGCTCTGGGAGGGTTTACAGGGTGGGTGCAGGGGGTCGGTGGTCAAGTTCGTGGTCCTGACCAGGGAACATTCGATGGAACCGATAAGTTTATTGGAAACGTGGAATTGCGCTTCAACCTACCGGGTTTGGAACTGCCTTGGTTGGCTCAGGATTATTTTGGCCTGCCCACCAAGAGCCTTTTTGAAGGTCAAGTAATCCCCGGGTTTATCACGTTTTATGATTATGGGTATTGGAACGGCTTGTCGGGCTATACTGACGGCTATGTCGAATCTGAGGGCCTAGGGGTCTTCTGTAAGTTCTGGGACTTGGGGACGGTGGCCGCTTATGTCGAACGCTGGCAAGCGTACTGGGGAAATATTGGCCAAAACGGGATCGGAACTCCCTTTGAAAGTCAGAATTTCGCCTATACGTTGAGCTTAGGACTGCAGTTCTAGCTGTTCAAGCCGGAGTGTGGCCCGTGCCTCTCCGGCAGAATCACCGAGCACTTGGCAAACATCACGCAGGTTGAGCCAGCCATTTTCACTGTCGGGGTTTAACGCTACCGCGCGTTCAAACCGCTCTCTCGCCAAGGGGTAATCTTCGCGAATGAACGCTGTCACACCCCAGTTATTCCAGGCACGAAAAAATTCAGGCTCAAGCTCAATGGCCTTTTGATAGTACCGTTCGGCGGCCGAAAGACGGCCTTGCTCGTCGTAAATCAGTCCAATTTCGTTCCAGATTTCTGCTTTTTCAGGGGCCATCGTCAGGCTGTTTTCGAAGGCCTCAAGAGCTAACAAAAGGTGACCGGCACGTTTTTCTAACAACCCCAGGTTAAAATAAGTCAATGCTTCGGGTTTTTCACGAAGTCTTTCGTTGAGTTCTTGAATTTCTTCGTCATTCAGGTTGTTATCAAGATCCTCGAGGTTGGGCCAGTCCTGCATAGACAGTGATTGTAGTCCGTTTTGGGACTGTGATACAATTCCTGATGTTCACGAGGTGTGACAATGTCAGAAGGACGGATCCTCGTTGTCGAAGACGAGGCTAAGATTGCCAATTTTATTCAAAAGGGTCTCAGAGAAGAAGGCTATACCGTTGAGGTGGCCTCGGATGGTGAGCAAGGTTTACGCCGGGTCCTTGCCGAACCATTTGACTTGATGGTGCTGGATTTGACGTTACCGGAAATGGATGGCCTTGAGGTTTGTCGTACCGTGCGCGACAAAGGCTTGCTCTTGCCTGTGGTGATGCTCACTGCTCGCGATGGCGTCGAGGACAAGGTCCGTGGCCTTGATATTGGTGCGGACGATTACGTCACCAAACCCTTTGAATTTGAGGAATTTTTGGCCCGTGTGCGTTCCCACCTTAGAAAGTCCCGCCAAAGTTCCCAAACGGTACTCCATATCGCCGATCTGGTGTTGGATACGCGTTCCAGACGCGTGGAACGGGGGGGACGGCTGATTGAACTTTCGTTAAAAGAGATGTCTCTGCTTCAGTTTCTTATGGAACACCAGGGAGAAGTCTTGTCCCGGCTCGAAATCAGTGAACGGGTTTGGGATATCCATTTTGATACCACCACCAATGTGATTGATGTTCACATTAACCGTCTTCGTAAAAAAGTCGATTATGGGTACACTCCTCAGCTCATCCATACGGTGCGCGGTGCCGGTTATATGCTTAAAGAAGAATGAGTTTTTATCAAAATAAAAGCATTCGTTTCATTTTAACCTTTCAGCTGACGCTGTTTTTGTTTGTCGTCTTAACACTGTTTGCGATTCTCATCCTTCAGCGCTTTCAAACCAATCTTGATAGTGATGCCGATGTGCTTTTGACTTCGAAGATTGAAGGCCTTGAAGACTCGATCAATATCTACTGGGATGTCTACCGGCGGACTAGGGCCGCCGAAGAGAACTTTGCTCAGGTGGCCAGGGACTGGGTCGCAACGGGGTCTAGTAACAGTTTGATGAACGGGTTGCTCGTACGCATCTATCGGCCTGATGGTGGCTTGGTCGCCGACAATCGCCGCGACCTTAATGATTTTCATTTTTCAAAAGAGCTCCTCAAAAAGATTCGTAAACAAAAACTCGTTTTTGAAAACACTTCGATCACGAACTTTATAGGGTTCGAGATCCGGTTTCGCAGTTGCTTTTTGTACGTCGAGTCGCGATGGCAACACTACATCCTTCAGACAGCCCTAGAAACCAAAAAAATTGAGCAACCTTTAGGACAGCTCCAGCTCGCGGTGATTTTGCTCTTACCGTTGTTTTTGCTCATCTCAGCCTTTTTTGAGTGGCTTTTAATTCGGCGTGCGTTGAACTCTCTCTTGAGTTTTATGGACAACGTCCGTGGTCTCGATATTGTGCATGTTAGGCAACCTTTTCATCCCGATCAATTTTCTGAAACTGAAATTCAAGAAATGGCCAAGGCGTTCAACACGCTATTGGCACGCATTGATGCGGCTTTTGATCAGCAAAGACGAGTTTTTGAGGATCTTTCTCACCAGATGAAAACCCCGTTGGCCGTCATGCGTGGCGAGCTCGAGGTTGCGTTAAAAAAACAGCGCGCTCTGGCCGAATATCGCGAGATTCTTGCCTCGAACCTCGAAGAAACAGAACGAATGTCCGCCATTGTCGAGAACCTTCTCAAATTAGCCCGCTTTGACGCACAAGAACTACAACTGGAAATTTCAGAGTTCAACCTGGCGGAGGTTTTATCGGAGGTTGTGGCACAGCTTGAGAAGCTCGCTGATTCGCGTCACCTGAGTTTGGTTTTCGAGTGTCCCACTCTGCTCATGATCAGCGCTGATCGATTTAAGCTTCAGCAGGCGGTGTTCAACCTTGTCGATAACGCTATCAAGTACGCACGTCCCCGAACTGAAGTTCTGGTACGGGCGGTCGCGGACAGTATGGTGACCATCACGGTTCACGATGTTGGTTCTGTAATCCCTGCCGAAGAAACCGACCAGGTTTTTGAGAGGTTTTGGCGCTCAAAATCGACCATGAAGGAAAAAGGTTATGGCCTGGGCCTTTCGATTGTCAAAGCCCTAATCGAAATGCATGGCGGCACGGTTTCGGTATCAAGTTCCGAGTCAAAAGGAACGACCTTTACCTTAACGCTACCCCGTTCAAAAGACACTCTGCCCTGCCCAAAAGAGAATGTGTCGCATTGACCCCCAATCAAACGCTCGGCTAAAATAGTTTTCTATGAGCAAGTATCCCTATGAAACCATTGAACCAAAGTGGCAGAGCTTTTGGGCTAAAAATAAAACTTTCCGGGCGGTAGAGGATCCTTCGGTTCCTCAGGACCGTCGGCTTTATGTTTTGGACATGTTCCCTTACCCTTCGGGAGCCGGTCTGCACGTTGGCCACCCCGAAGGTTATACTGCCACCGATATCTGGTGCCGCTTGCGTCGTCACCAGGGGTACAATGTTCTTCACCCTATGGGTTTTGATAGTTTTGGTTTGCCTGCTGAAAATTATGCGATCAAAACAGGAACCCACCCTGAAGCAACCACAGTAGAGAATATTAATCGCTTCCGCCAGCAGATACAAAGCCTAGGTTTTTCGTACGACTGGGACCGTGAAGTCTCGACCCACACCCCTGAATACTACCGCTGGACCCAGTGGATCTTTCTTCAACTGTTTAAAAAAGGGCTGGCCTACGAAGCCTTGATGCCCATTAACTGGTGCCCCAGCTGTCAAACGGGGTTGGCCAATGAAGAGGTCGTGGACGGAAAATGCGACCGCTGCGGAACGGTGGTCGAGCGTCGCAACCTGCGGCAGTGGGTACTCAAGATTACCGCCTATGCTGACCGCTTAGAGAAAGATCTCGATCTTTTAGACTGGAGCGAGAGCATCAAAACCATGCAAAGGAACTGGATAGGCCGCTCAGAAGGCGCGGACGTTTTGTTCGAAGTCGAAAATCTTCGTGACGAGACGGGTAAACCCCTTTCCTTTTGGATCTTTACAACCCGCCCTGACACCCTTTATGGGGTGACCTACATGGTATTGGCTCCTGACCATGCGCTGGTTGACAAGATAACAACACCTGAACAGCGTCAGGCAGTGCGCGACTACCAAGAGCAGGCTCGTCGCAAGAGCGACCTTGAGCGGACAGACCTGGCCAAAGAGAAAACGGGTGTCTTTACTGGTGTCTATGCGATCAACCCGGTAAATGGTAAGCGTGTTCCCATTTGGATTTCTGATTATGTTTTAGCCGGTTACGGCTTTGGTGCGATCATGGCTGTTCCTGCTCATGATACTCGGGACTGGGCGTTTGCCCGTCAGTTTGGGCTTGAGGTCATTCCTGTGATTTCACCCAGTGGCAAGCCCGAGTCTCTAACGGAATGTTATACAGGTCCCGGTGTGATGGTGAACTCTCAGGAGTTTGACGGCCAACCCAGCGAAAAGGTCAAGAAAGCTGTAACGGCAAAGCTCGAAAAAGAGGGGAGGGGGCGTCTTTCGGTCAATTACAAACTGCGTGACTGGATCTTTAGTCGTCAGCGGTATTGGGGCGAACCCATCCCCGTTGTTCACTGCCCTGAACACGGCATTGTGCCTCTATCGGAAAGTGAACTTCCGCTTCGTTTACCCGAAGTGAAAAGTTACGCACCGACGGGAACCGGCGAAAGCCCTCTGGCCGCGATAGATAACTGGGTCAATACGAGCTGTCCGGTGTGTGGTAAACCTGCCAAGCGCGAGACCAACACCATGCCTCAATGGGCCGGTTCCTGCTGGTATTACTTACGCTACCTCGACCCCAAGAATACAGACGTCTTTGCCGACCCTAACAAAATTGCCTACTGGATGCCGGTTGATCTTTATGTCGGCGGGGCTGAGCACGCCGTCTTACACCTTTTGTATGCCCGTTTCTGGCACAAGGTCTTGTTTGACCTGGGGCTGGTGACTACTCCTGAGCCGTTCCAACGGCTGGTTAACCAGGGGATGATTCTGGGCGAGAACGGCCAAAAGATGTCTAAAAGTACTGGCAACGTCGTGAATCCCGATGAGATTGTTCGAGAATACGGTGCCGATACCTTGCGGGTGTACGAGATGTTCATGGGGCCCCTGCAAGATTCAAAACCGTGGAACACCAACGGGGTGGCGGGTGCCTCAAGGTTTTTAAACCGAGTATGGCGCCTGGGCGAATCGTCCTTTTCTGACGAAGCCCCTACCAAGACTCAACTCAAGGTCTTGCACAAAACCATCAAAAAAGTTACCCAAGACACCGAGAACTTAAGCTTTAACACCGCTATTAGCGCGATGATGGTCTTTTTGAACGAAGCGGACAGTTTTACGTCTTTTCCCCGTTCCCTTTGGCGGACGTTTGTGATTCTTGTTTCGCCCTACGCCCCACATTTAGCCGAGGAACTCTGGGAAAAGTTGGGTGAAAAACCCAGTGTTTCGCACGAGGCTTGGCCGGTGTGGGATGAGGCCCTTTGCCAGGATGACGAGATCGAAATGGTTTTTCAAATTAACGGCAAGATTCGTTCCCGCCTGACCGTTCCTGCCGGGTTAACCCCAGCCCAGATGGAAGAACTTGCAAGACGGGATTCTCGGATCACGGCGCTGACCGAAGGGAAGACAGTCGTTAAGATTATTACAGTTCCCAACAAGCTTGTTAATATTGTTGTACAAGGCTAAAAAAAGCCGATAAGAGAAGGGGGGTCGTTTGTGTCAGAAATTTCGCATTCTCAACGTCATCAAAAGTTGATTGAGGCGACCAAGCGCATCATGACCGAGCTTGATCTTACCTCCCTTCTTCAAACTCTTATCGACGAAACTTGCTCGGTCGTTGGTGCTGAGCGAAGCACCTTGTTTCTTATCGATGCAGATCGGGGACAACTATACTCCAAGGTTTTTTTGGGGTCTGGTATTCAAGAGATCCGCTTTGCCGTGGACCGGGGCTTGGCAGGGTATGTGGCCCGTACGGGTGAAATTGTGAATATTGCCGACGCCTACGCCGATCCCAGGTTTAACCGAGAGATTGACCAGCAGACTGGTTTTCATACGCAGGCTTTGTTAACCATGCCCATCCGGAACAAAGATGCGCACATCATCGGGGTAGTCCAGGTTTTGAATAAAGTGGGGGGCGGTGAGTTTACAGCCAATGATGTCGATGAGCTAGAAGCCTTTAGCTCACTCATGGCGATCAGCATTGAAAACGCTTTAGCCTACGAAAAGCTCCACCGAACGATGAAAGCCTTTGAGCTTTTTGTCCCTCACAAGTACCTAAAACGCATTACCAGGGACGGGGTCGAAAGAATCCGTTTGGGTGAAGCGGAAACCTGTGAAGCGAGTGTGCTTTTTTTAGATATTCGGTCATTTACCACTTTGGCCGAAGGCTTGGAGCCGCAAGAGATCACAGGCTTTTTGAATGACTACTTGGCCGAGATGAACGACATCGTTCAATCGCACAATGGTGCCATCGATAAGTACCTGGGCGACGGGTTTATGGCGATTTTTGATCATAAGCACGCAGACGACGCGGTGCAAGCCGCCCTGGACATTCAACGACACCTGATTCGTTTCAATAAATCTCGCCGGGCAGCAGGTCAAAAAGAAATTTTAGTGGGCATGGGAATATCGAGTGGCTTTGTTGTGATCGGCACCGTCGGCTCTGTTTCGCGAATGGATTCAACCAGTATTGGTAACCCGGTTTCTGTCGCTAAGCGTGTCGAGACGCTCACTAAACTTTACCACACCCGCATCTTGATCAGTCAATCGACCTTTCATGCTTTAGAGGACGCCGGTCAGTACAAAATTCGTGAAGTTGATTCAATTCGGGTTAAGGGACGCGAAACCCCGGAAGTCATCTACGAGGTATACGACTTCGATGACACGGCTACGGTGGCGAACAAAGATAATGCTTACCCGTTCTTGTTGTCGGGGATTGCCTTTTACAAAGCCCGCGAGTGGGACAAAGCGCTTTTGTCGTTGACTCGCAGTCTTGACTCCTATCCGGATGACCCGGTGGCGGCGCGGTACATGGAACGTTGTATCTTTTTTAAACGTAACCCACCCGAGGCAAACTGGGATGGTATCGTCTCGCCTGACCAAGAGAACTTTTTGGTCTACCGGGTGATGTAAGAGCAGAGATAGAACACGGGGGATAGAACATATCTATGGACAGCTTGGGTTCGGGTTTACCGGTCGCGTTGTCTGGGTTAGGGCGGCGGCGTCAACTTGGGGCCGGAATGATTTTGTTTCTTCAAGATGACCCCGCCGCTTATTGCTTTTTTGTCGAAGCCGGTGAGCTTTCGTTGCGTTTGTTGTCTCCGTCGGGTCATGAGGTGGAACTAACGAAAATTGAAGCCGGTGATTGGTGTGCCGAAGCCCTGTTATTTGCCGAAAGTACGTATCCAGCTCAGGCCGTCGTTACCAAAGACTGTAGGTTGGTGCAGATTCACCGCGATGAAATTTTAAAAAATACCAACAGTGAAGTGACTGCTTTCTTTTTGAGACTTTTGGCCTACAAATGTTTAAGGCTCAATAAACGTATCGAGCAATTAACCATCCTTGGGGCTCGCGAGCGCATCGTTCAATATATTCTTGGTTTGTGCCCTGCCCATAACGATGGCTGTCCGGGCAAACTTTCGCACTGCCGCTTTCCCTTTCCGAAAAAGAAACTGGAAATTGCTCAGGAGCTGGGGATGACTCCCGAGACGCTTTCACGCATTTTTCGTCAGCTTGAAGGTGAAAACCTCATCGAGATCGAGGGGGCTACGCTTGGGGTGGTTTCGTGTGCGCGGCTTCGGCAGTCACAACAATAAAAAAAAAAGCCAGCACCCGCATAGTGGCGCAAAACATTTCAGAACTTTTTGCGGCTTCTTGATCATGGTCAAGGAAATCCTTCGGAAAGGCCATTAAGCTGACCGTGTATCGAAACGGAGGAGCTTATGGACGTTACCAAAAAACTGATGCAAGAGCATCAGCTGATATTACGCTACATTGCCTTGATCGGGCGAATGGCTGCCACGTGGGAGCCTGGCGTCAACGATGACGAATATTTTTCTACTTTACGACAGATTGTTGATTTTATCAAAACCTACGCTGATCATTTCCATCACGCCAAAGAAGAAGATATTCTTTTTCGTCATCTTGAAGGTCCCGGGGTGCTGACACACTGCAATCCTATTCCTGTTATGCTCTTTGATCACGAAGAAGGGCGCACTCTGACGGCGCGGTTACTCGAAGCCATCGAGACTCAAAACCGAAACGACGCGCTTGCCTACGCCCAAGGATGGGGAGAACACCTGACCGGGCACATTTATAAAGAGGATAATGTTTTGTATCCCATGGCCGAAGAGGGTTTATCTGACTTTGAAAAGTCGGTAGTTCTTCAGGAATATCAGGCGGCCGAAGAATCGCAAAAGGCAGGGTTAGAGGCCTTTTACGAAAAGCTTTTAACCGATTTAGAGAGCCAGCAAAAACTGTTGATGCGCGCGCAAGGCCCTGTCGATTCCAGGCCACCTTTGGTTCAGCTACACCGCGGTTGGCTTCCCAAAGTTTGACCAACGCATCTTGGACTAAGCCCTCGGCTTCGGTATTACGCCAGTGGACCAGGTGAGCCGGTGGACCAGGCAAATTATTGCCTTTTATAGAATTTCTTTTGGGGAGGGAGCTAAAAGAATCCCGAACTCATCAAGCACGCTCTCGGCTTGTCCCGAACGGTGCAGGGTGAACCGCTCACCGATACGTACCATGTCTCGTTGTTCGCCATCAACCCAAAGTTCGTCAGCGGTCAACCATTGGTCGGCGCGGCCAGGGTTCATCGCCACTACTCTTTGCCCCTTACGAAGGGTATTCAAGGCCCGGCAAACGGCTTGGTTGGCTTCCCGTTGTTCAACCAAGCCTAACAACCGTCGGTCTTGCAGGCTGTTACGATGAGGTTGACCGCGCAGTTGACCGTCAGCGTCTGTCTTACGATCCGTTTGAAAATAGAATCCTGTGGTATATTCCCGGCGGCTGAGCAACTGTAATTCTGCGAGAACGGCCTCGTCGGGGGCCTGCGCGGCCATAGCCCTGTCTAAGGAATGGCGGTAGACTCGGGTTGCCGAGGCCGTGTACCAGGCGCTTTTCATCCGACCTTCAATTTTTAACGAGTTCACCCCTGCTTTAAGAAGTTCCTGAACGTGACGTGCCATGTTTAGGTCACGAGAACTAAGAATGGCGGTGCCGTAAGCGTCTTCTTCAATCGGTAAGGAGACTTCAGGACGCGATTGTTCCGCAAGGGCAAATTCCCAACGGCAAACCTGCGAGCAATCACCTCGGTTGGCGTCGCGAACGCCTTCTGCTTTTGGGTGCTCCGTCGAGAAGTAGTTCGATAAGAGGCACCGCCCCGAGTAGCTGATGCACATCGCGCCATGCACAAAGGCTTCGAGTTCAAGGCCCACGGCGTCGCGAAGCCCTCGGATCGCCTCTAACGAAAGCTCGCGTGCTAGGACAAGCCGCTTAACACCTAGTCGTTCGTAAAAGCGCGCGGTCCAAGAGTTTGTCGTATTCGCTTGCGTACTGACGTGAACGGCGAGATCAGGGTAGTTCGTGCGAACCCAATCTAAAAGTCCTAGATCGGCAACGATAATGCCGTCAAAGCCAAGGGGAGCCAGCTCGGCCATAAACTCTTGAAAGGGAGAAAGATCCTCATCGTGGGCCAGCAGGTTGGCGGCAAGATAGACTTGTTTTCCGCGCTCATGGGCCCAAGACAATCCTTCGGCAAAATCTTGGTAGGTCAGCTCATCGCCTCTGGCTCTAAGGGAAAACTTGGGAGCCCCGACATACACGGCGTCGGCCCCATAGGCAAAGGCGTACTTTAGCTTTTCAAGATTGCCCGCTGGCGATAAAAGCTCGGGCTTTGAGTTGAGGGGGAAAGAATTCACGGTGTTACCCTAGGGGTAGATTCGCTGTAGGTCAAGAGACTATCAAAGAATATGCCAAAATAAAAAAGCCCCCCGGAGGGGGCCTTAGGTTCAAAAACTTTTGCCGAGACACCAGTGTCAAACGCGAAAGTTTGACTTAGAGGGTGCGGGCTGCTTCTTCGTTGAACATGATAGCTTTTTCAGTATCCATGTCAAAGAAGTGAGCTTTTTCAATGTTAGGAACAAAGTGGGCCACATCCCCAACATGGAACTGATAGTTGGGATCAACAGTGGCAACCATCTGGTGGTTCTGGGTTCCGACATAGAGGTGGATTTCGGCACCGAGGGGCTCAACCACTTCAATGTTAGTACTCATGTTGTTCTTAGCACCGGCTTGAGGCTGGTACATCAGGTTCTCGGGGCGTATACCGAAGAGAATCTGCTTGCCAACATAGGGGCGAAGGCCTTCGGCCTGGGCACCTTCGACAGTCAGGCTAAAAGAGCCTTCTTCCAGAGTAACTTTACCATTTTTATCGACGACGTCCACGGTCATAATATTCATGGGAGGAGATCCGATGAATCCGGCCACGAAGCGGTTTATGGGGTGATTGTACAGGCCCAAGGGGGTACCGATCTGCTGAATCAAACCATCTTTCAGAACAACGATCTTGTCGCCCATGGTCATAGCCTCGACCTGGTCGTGCGTAACGTAGATCATTGTTGCCTGCAGGCGGGTGTGCAGAGCCGAAATTTCAGCGCGCATCTGAACACGGAGCTTGGCGTCCAGGTTGGACAAGGGTTCGTCAAAAAGGAAGACCTTGGGCTTGCGGACAATGGCGCGGCCGACAGCCACGCGCTGACGCTGACCACCGGACAGAGCCTTGGGCTTCCGGTCGAGCAAAGCTTCGATATCGAGAATCTGAGCCGCTTCTTTAACGCGGTTCTGAATTTCCTGTTGAGGGTACTTGCGGATGCGTAGTCCAAATGCCATGTTCTCGAACACGGTCATGTGGGGGTACAAAGCGTAGTTTTGGAAAACCATCGCAATGTCACGGTCTTTCGGCGCCAGATCGTTGACGACCTTTCCGTCGATATAGAGTTCACCACCGGAGATGTCTTCCAGACCGGCAATCATACGAAGAGTCGTAGTTTTGCCACAACCGGAAGGTCCGACGAAAACGCAGAATTCTTTGTCGTTGATGTGAATATTCACACTGTCGACGGCTTTGACATCACCTTCGTAAAGTTTGGTAATGTTCTTGAGAACGACTTCAGCCATTCAAGGCCTCCATTGAGGTTAGTTTAGAGTTCAATTGTGGAGGCAAAGCGATAAACTGTCAACGCCTATTTATTGAGGAGCTGACTCGCGATACCAGTGCTCAACGTCATCGTTGAGATTTTGTTTATGTTCCCCCAAGAGACTTTGATTTAGCCACGGTAAGAGCACTTTTTGCTTCAGTTCGGCCCATTCGAGGGGCCGAGGAGGAGGAAATCGTAGCAAGGATGGCGGAGGCACGCGACCGGTTAAATCGGGGTACAACCGAGGAAGAACCTGATCATTCACCTTGATTAACGAATCTAACCCCGAGGCCAAGCCAAACCCACGTGTATCCTTAGCATACGTCTCTAAGGCAAGCTCTTTTTGTGTTTTCTCTTGAAAATACCAGGTCAAAAAGGCCTGGGCAGCCGCCCGTGTTACGGCGCTTGAGGGGATACCTGCCCAGATAATGCTATCTTCTGCGGGAATGCCCTGCCCATCGTCCGGGTAGCGGAATTCCAGGCCTTGTCGTTCGTATTCCGGAAGCGTTAAAAAGCTGTTAAGTGTTGAAGCGGTAAAGAGTTCTCGGCCCTCTTGTAGCATTTGCAAAGGGTTGCTCTCTTGGTACTTTCGGGTAAAGTCTTTTTCGCGAGCGGGGTCTAAGCCTTGAATCCAGGTTTGAAGACTGGTCACACTGGAGTTGAGCCGACCCTGATCCCACGACAGGCGTCCCCGAAAGTCTTCTCCGAAGGAAACCCCTTCGGCTTCAAGAGCTGTCAGCGCAAAGTTGTCCCAACGCGGTGAAAAGGCAAACCGATTAAAACCCGGTGGTGCCGAGGTGTCAAATTTTTTGCTGTACGCCTGAACCGCCGAAAATGACAGGACCAACCCGTCCGGGTTGTCTAAAGCACCACGACGAAAGACGAGAATAGGCAGGTCAAAACTTAACGGAATTAACAAAGGAGTGTCGCCGTCAGAGCCAGACGCCAGAAGTTGGGGGTAAAATTGTGCTTTGGTAATTCCTCCCCTATCAAAGAGAAACGATAAGGAGGTGAGGTTACTACGAACCTCTTTGCTATTCAGCCCCCGGGCTATTACCAGATCGGCTTTGGGGCCAGGGGTAAGGAGCAGTCGGGCTGGGTGAGCTTGGTATTCGAGCAGAATTTGCCATTGATTTTGTTCAGCGTTGAACTTTTCAACGTATCCGGCAACGTCAGGTATATTGGTCCATAAGGTAGAAACATGGGTAGAGGCTTGGCAAGAGGTGGCCAAAACGAGAACTACTCCCCAGGCCACCAGGCTAAGGCCAGGTTTTTTCATGCCGAAAACAACCGTGCCGCGACAGCAAAGATCGTCGTGTACAACTCGGACAAATCCCGATTGTCTACCGATGAGTAGGCTATGCGCAAATAGTGGCCCTGAAGAGCTATAGTTCCTATCCCTTCTGTGCGTAGAAGTTCTTTTCGTAAAACTTCGGCATCGCCCTTGAGCAGTTCAAACGTCATAAAATAGCCTGAATTAAACGGCAGAGGCCGTAAAACCGCTGGAGCGGTTGCCACCAGGGCTCGTACCGACCGGTAGCGCTCTTCTAAAACTTTGGCAAATTTGTCTTTGATACCGTGATACACCAAGCTCGATAGTTCTTTGTACAGGAGCGTCTGTCCGACACGACTAGAGTTGGACATCACCGTACGAATAGTCCCTAAGATTTTTTGGTCCAGAGCCGAAAAGTGTTCGGCCGATAAACCCTTCGCGGCCAGGGTCAAAAACGCGACGCGAAAGCCCCATACGTAGTCTTCTTTGGTGGCCCCATCAAGCTTTACTGCTAGCAGGTTTTCATGGGCATTGTAGAGGAGGTTGAAGAGGGAATGCTTATAAACATCCTTTTCATAAAACAGGCCAAAGTACGCATCATCAAAAAATACCACAAGATTGAGGCCTTCGGCGGCGAGAGCGGTAAGCTGTTGGGCTAAGTCTCGCGCCTCGGTTTCGGTTGGGGTATAGCCCGTGGGGTTGTGCGGGAAGTTCAAGACCAGTACGGCTTTATTGCGGCGCGCATTCGACCTCAGGGTGTCGACAATTCCTTTGACATTGAGTTTGTTCTCAGGGGTGAACAGTGAGAACGTCGCGCAGTGGGCTTGTGCCCGAGTGTCAAAAATAAGCGGATAGTTATCCCAGCAAAGGTCTGAAAAGACAACACAGTCGTCTTCATCAATAAAAAGATCGGCTGCGAGCGAGATTCCGGCGGTAATACCGGGGACCACCGCCGGCAGAGACAGCTGGTCTTCACTCAGCTGAGGGTTTTTGGCGATCAGAGAGGTTTTCCACAACGTCCGGAGGCGGGCATCACCACCCGTAGGGGCGTAATCGGTGGCCTCTGAGGGCGATAATCGCGGGAGGTTGTCTTGAATGGTGGGCAAAATCATGGGTTCGCCATCGGTCATGGCAATTCCCACCGTGGCGTTAAACGTGGTTGCCGATTTTTTTGCCTCGGCGGATTGAGCGACAATACCGCGCGGAAAATAAATGCGTCGGCCGAACTTGGTCAGCGTGCGACCCACAACAGTGGGTGCTAAAAAGGCGTTAAGTTCTTCAGCGAGGGGGTGCATGTTTTTTTCCTAACAGTTTCCCCCCTCCTTGTCAATTGACAGCCAGCCACTCCTTAGCTGATTATAGAGAAAGATATTATGGCCAAAGCCGCGACGCAAAAGTACAATCCTAAGTCCGATCAACCTCTTGGGTGGTTAGATCGCGTCCTCTCGCTTCTGGGTATGGAGCCTGATCCTGAAAGGGAAAAAAAGGCTCTTTTAAAAGACCTAAAGAACCAACTCAAAAAAGCGCATGGAAAGTTTGTAAAAATGCCCGATCAGGTGGATGTAGGGCTCGCCAAATTTTTTTATGAGATCTACGGGGTTATTGGCTCGGCTCAGACGTTGCTTCAGAACGCCGCGACCTCGCAAGCCTTAAAAATGATCTTTATTGAGCAGGTGCTGACGGCCAGCCAAAAGGCCCTGCAAGAAGAGCTGACAGACGTCGGCATTCGCGAACTGGCCAAAACCCTGCCACATGAACAACTTGTTGACCGCGTTCGCACAAGCCTGGTCGATTACACTGCCGCATTAGAGATCGAGACTCAAAAAAAGATCGATACCCAATACAACCTCTTTTTGACCTTTACCGATTTTATCACGTTCAATTTCTACTTTTTACTCAAAAAGTTTGATTCGATGCTTCCCGAACGAGACTTTGGGTATCTGCCTCGGTTTGAGCCGATTAACGGCGAGTACGTGGTAGAAGACCTCAAAGATTTTTTAACTGTAAGCGGACCGCTTTCGGCCTCGGCCGATTGGGATGGCCTTTTTGATGTGCTTCAATCTTACAAGAATTTGGAAGTACTCAGTCGCCCTGGTTGGAAGAAGTTTTTATCTTCGCTGGCGACGATTCGGCGTTCCGGCATACTCCTGCAGATTATACAATACATGGGAAAAGACCCCTACTACCAACCCAAGTCAGAATTTCCCTCGGAACGAATCGTCGAGGCTTATTTAACACAAGTCAAAAATCAAGCGGAATCGGTTTTGGCCAAAATTACCGAAGAGCGTCGCAACGATAAACTCAACAATTTGATCCAGCAGGTTTTTGGTACCACGGGCATCAGCCGTACTAAGAACTACACCGAAAAAGCCAATATAGGTTTCTCGAAGAAACGAGTGTCTGGCTACCTCTTTGTTGAGCCGCTGAACTACCTCAAGGCTTTTCTTTTAGATTTTTACAAGCGTGATATCCGAGAACTCGTCAACCTCCTGCTTGTCAAAGGTCAATGGATGTCAAACGCGATGGCCCAGCCAATGTCCGAGTCATTTCACAGTCTTATGGAAGTCTCCGATAACCTATCGACCTTTGATGAATCTTTGGCTGAGGATGCCGAACGCGGGCAAAAACTCAAGGTCCTTCTTACCCGCTCAGATAAAGACCAGAACGCGATGATTTCGTTGAAGCAACAGCTAAAAGACATCAACAGCGGGGCCCGCACCATTATCACCGAGGCCGCGACACACTTGGTGATTATTGGCAAGCACATCAAGATGGCCATTGACGATCATGCGAAAACCAAACATGAACTCATCCTCAACTGGAAGTCGCTTGAGGCATCCACCGATCGCAAACTGCACGAATGGATGACTGATACCTATAAGCTTATCTATAACTTCGTTCAGCTGATGCAGTTCTTTGTTAAAGAGCGTCCTGCTCAGGAGTAGTCATAACTGTTCTCTGAAAATTGCGGGTCAGAATCTGGTGGCCTTCAATCCAGGACAGTTCCAGCTCGGGTTGCTGAAGAGCTTCCCAAATCCGAGGAAAGTTTTTGCCATCAGCCTGGAATCCATTGACGGCCGTGACTTGTGCGCCCAGAGCGGGCAGGCCTGTTAGGCCGGGAAGTACTTCGGAAACAATAACTGTCCAGCCGCCTTCAATAAGATAAAGTCCCAAACCAAAACCATAGGATGCGGTTTTGGAGGCGAGCCACTGTTGGTCTGGTTTGACCAAAAACTCAGGGGACTGAGTCGCCGTTCGTCCCAAAAAGACGCACCAGTCGGTGCCCCGAAAAAAACTAAACCCCAGACGTCCTGCGAATGCTCCTTTGGGCTCATTCAAAACGGGAAGAGCCGGCCAGCTTAGCGGCCCCAGTTGGATTGGGGAACTCGAATACAAAGAAAGGTTCCAGGTATCGCCACCGGGGGCAATCCCCCTGACCGGTATGGGGGCAGAACCTTCAGCGCCTTGTAGCCGAGCAAAGCTCGAGCCGTTGCCGGTATCCAGCAAAAAGCGAGCTGGTTGACCGGCTAAGTTCCCGTCAAACACTAAGGACGGGCCGGCATCTTGGCGTTCTATCAGGGAACAAGGCAGGTCGACACCATGAAAACGCGGCTTCTGGAGGCTGATCGTCAGAGTATGGGCAGCTGCTTTCCAGCTCAACCAGTGCTGGGCCAGAGCATCGGCCCCTAATACTAAGGCGCGAGGGTAGTCCCGACCGGCGTTACGATAACGGCCGACACGCAAGGTTAACTCAGAAAAGGTCGCACCTCCCAGGGTTACATGATCAAAGGTCAAAGACTGAGAGCCCTGCTGTATTGGTGGCCCGACTAGCCTGAGAAAACGCTGGGCTTCTTCGGAGGGATAAATATAGCTGAAAGGCGAGCCCGTATCGGCAATTACCAAGAGCTTTTGACCAGAAAGAGTGACAAACCCCGCTGCTAAGTAGGGCGGAGCCCCAGGCTCCCATGTCAGAGTTAGGCTCTGCGGTTTTGGCTTCACCGGTACCGGCGAAGGTAAGCTCTTAGAGGGGGCAGGATGGCTAACGGTAGCACACGAGCTAGCCAAAAGGGTAACAAAGAAGGCGGTCAAAAAAAATTTCATGGAAGACTCATTATAAAAAAAAAGGCGCATCTGGTGTAGATGCGCCACTCGCTTCGTCAAGCCAGGACATTGATTTCTGTGCCCCTTGCCTCATCTTGGTTGGCTTTCCGGTCGGTTTCCCTGATTTCTTCTGACGAAATCTTTTGGGTTGCTTGCGCTTGGCCGGAGGGGCGGTCCGTCGCGGTTGACGGTCGTATTAGGAGCGGGTCCGAGCCGCTCGCTTTTTCTATTGTCATTGCACCTCCCAATTCAAAATTTAATCCCGGTACCGAGAATTGTCCAGTGTTTCTTGCTGAATTTTAGGGGCCGTGCTATCCTGGCGCCCATGAATGGCCGTGTTCGTTTTGGAGGCTGGCTCATCAGCCTGCTTTTGGTGATGGCAACTCCGTTGTTTGCCCAAGAGACGCCCCCCCAAAAGACGTTTCGCTTTACGCGCCTCACCTTGGATGGGGGTTATCGATTTGTGGGGCGGTACCCGCTTTTGGGCTCCGACTGGAAGGCCAGCGATTGCTGGGCTGTGACCACGGTTCAAGGACAGGTGAAAGAGGTAGATTATTTTCGCCGTGGCGTCAATGCTCCTGCTCCTAACACCGGCGTGGCTCGAATCGTCGTGACAGAAGACGGCAATTGGGAAATTCGGACCAATGAAAACCCTCAGGGCCTCGTCATTGAAGATTGCGACGGAATAGCCGTTCGTCGTCTAAAAAAGGACGCCTCGGGAGCCTTTGTGGCGATGTTTCAGTATGACCGTGCCGGGAACCTCAAAGATGATAGCTCGGGGATTAGTGCCTATTTGTGGGTACCCGATAGCCAAGGTCGCCGTGTGCGTTCGATACGCTTAGACAAGAGTGGAGAACGTACCGTTAATAAAGCCGGTGTAGCAGAAATAGACTTTACCTATGATAACCAGGGTAACCGTTTGACGGCGCAACTTTTAGATATCAACGGCAAACCGATGGCGGAACCTACCGGTGTCGCGTCGTTTGCGTGGACTTATGACGAAGCGGGTAACCCGGTCAGCGAGACGAGGCTGAATCTACAGGGTCAGCCGGTGGGTGGCTGGAATGGCATTGCCCGCTGGACCAAGGTTTGGGACTCACAGGGCCGTATTCAAGAACAGGATTTTTGGGATGCGCAGGGCCGCCCCATTACTGACAAGACTGGGGTTGCCCGTTACGTCTGGCAGTACAATGATGCCTTGCATTGGACCAGAGTCTGGCACTACGACACAGAAGGACAATTGACCTTGGATGATCGGGGGGCTGCGATGGTCAAGACTCAGTGGTTTGATCAGTCTAATCAAAAAGAACAAGACATTTACGGGCTAGAGATTAACCCGTACTATGCCGCTCTCCCCTCGGTTCAAAAGTCTGTTTCGGAACGTTATGAGCTGAAAGACGACGTGGACGGAATCGCCGTCAGGCGCTGGACGTACGACCAAGAGGGAAACCCCATCACGTTCAAAACCTATAACGCTCAACTTCAGCCGGTTCCTAACCGTCACGGGGTGATGATTGTTCGCCGCCAGTATAATGTACGGGGTCAGCTAACCCAAGAACGTTTTGAATCAGCTCCCGGACAACTCATGGAGGCCAATAACGGCTTGGCTGGCTACCGTTGGACGTATGACGGCCAGGGACATTTGCTTCGTCAGGATAATCTCGGGCTGGACGGTCAGTTAAAACTTGACCCTCAAGGAGTAGCCTCCTACCAGTGGACATACGATGAGCGTGGCTTACGGATTAAGCAGAAGAACCTGGGAACTCTCGGGCAACTGAAAGATGACAACCGGGGAGTCGCGATTTATTTGTGGAAATACGACAAGTTTGGTGATTTGAGCGAAGAAGCCCATGACGGTATCGATGAACGGCCTACTGTGGATACCTCAGGCGTTTATATCTACCGCTATAGGCCCTCGGCCGGGGGAACGTTGGCTTTGGTGCAGAGTTTTGATCTTAATGGAAACCCAATAGGGGGGAATTAAACGTGGATGTGTTTTTTGTGCTTTCGAAAGTTATTCCTTTGCTCTTGTATCCTCTGCCTTTAGCCTTGTTGATTCTTTTCGTGGGCTCTTTCGTGGCTACGCCACGCTATGATCGTGAAAAGGGTCGAGCGTTTCGTCGAACGGTTCGGTTCACAGCTTTGGCCCTTTGGCTCCTCGCTAGCCCTTGGTTTACGAATTTGCTGGTCAAAGTCTGGGAATACCCCCGTCAACCACTGTCAGCTTTGCCGACGGTCTCTGATGCCGCCATTGTTTTGGGTGGGCTAAGTGACCCGGTAATTTCTACACCCACCCACCTCGAGTTCAATGAAGCCGCCGAGCGGATCACGGAAGCTGTCCAGTTGTATCGCGAAGGCAGGGTTAAAAACCTGGTAATTTCTTCGGGAAGCGGTGATCTGACACATCCTCATGCCGCCGAGGCCCCCGGCCTGGCTACGTGGGCCGAAAGTATGGGGGTTAATCCCGAAAACATTTTTGTCGAAGATCGGTCGCGAAACACTCGCGAGAATGCCGAGTTTTCGCGCCAAATTTGCGACGCTCAGGGCTTTCATAGTTTTGTTCTTATTACGTCGGCCTTCCACATGCCTCGAGCCTTGGCTGTCTTTAAAAAAGCAGGGTTCGAGGATGGTGGGCGCCACCTGATACCTTGGCCGGTCGATACGCGTGAAGACTCCCAAGGGTTTCCTTTCAACCTTGTTCCCACGCCCCATGACCTAGACACGGTTCAAACCTTTGTCAAAGAAATGGTGGGAATGTTGGTTTATCACCTCATGGGGTTTGCATAAGACCGGGTTTTGCACGAAAGCCGTATTTAGTCGGGGTCATCGCGGTCGCGAAAGAATTCTTGCACGACCGACTCTATGTCGTAGGGGCAAGTCAGTCGCCAATCAGCAAACTCCTGAGAAAGCTGTTGGGCCTCAAGAAGGCGGCCGCTTTCTTCGAGGCAGGCCTGTGACCATAAAAAGGTTTCGGCCAGGTGGGCGTAGTATTGAAACCCCCAGTCTACTGGATGTTTTCCTAAATCTTGGGCCGCCTGGCCA
Source organism: Spirochaetales bacterium (assembly GCA_013044245.1). GTDB lineage: Bacteria > Spirochaetota > Spirochaetia > JABEVK01 > JABEVK01 > JABEVK01. The sequence continues at coordinate 33,082 of JABEVK010000020.1, forward strand.
AATTCTTCACGCTCAGCGAGTAAGATAAGCCTGAGTTTGTCAAGAATTTTAAGAGCTCGCGCAAAATCTTGAACGTCATAGGCAACCCAGGCCAAGTTGAGGCCGTAATAGGCCAAGTTGAAGCCAATGGACCGCAACTCAGCCAAGCCCCCCTCGGTGGCGGTGCGGCAGGTGAAGTACCACACTGTTTCCAAAAAAGTAATCGCACGGTCCGAGGGGCGTTCTTCTAACAGCTTGAGGGCAATATTGCCCAAAGCATCATAGTAGCGGTCATCCGCCAGGTACTCGAGGTTGTCTTCTAATACGGTAAGGGCTTCGTGGGCATCGTGGAAGGAATGGTAGGTTACGAGGTTGTAGGCACTGTAGCCAATCCGTTCCCTGTCGCCGCTTTGACGCGCTTTTTCGAGGCCTTGGACTGCCAGCAAGTACGAGGGCATGCCCGGATTTTCGGGGTCAAACGAAAAGCTAAACAACCACTGATACAAATCACACGCCATGGCTGGTTCTTTCGTCAGGGGGAGGTACTGTTCCACGAGCGACGTCAAAACTAACGGGGGAGTATCACGGGCCAGCTCATGAAGGACAATTAACAACAGTTCTAAGGCATCTTGACTACCCAGGGGGTTGTCACCACTGCCGTACTCTCGAATGGTTCGATCTAAGAGCCACCGGAGGATAACTTGCATTTCGTCGGACGAAAAATCCAAAAGAAGACGCCAAAGCTCATATTCCGCTTCGGTGACGAGCTTGGTGGGCTCATCCCAAAACGTAATCCATTCTTTGAGGTTGAGTGGCCGTTGATCAGCTTCGACGAGGAGTGCTACGGGCCGTTGAAGTACCGAGCGATATTCAGGGTTTTCGACAAGTGCTTCTAAAAAAGATGAAAAGCGAGTGATTTCAAAGAGATGATTCAGTGCCAAAAGGCTTACTCCTTACGGGCCACAGCCGCGATCCAGCCTGTGGAAGCGCAGGGTTGACCCTCTAGCCCGCCATACCACTCTACCGACCAGCCGGCTAAGAGTTCCTGCAAATGGGAAATCTCGTGCCAACGGTACCAAAAGGCAAAACGACGAAGACGGGAAGACTCCAACACCGTCCAAACGCGGGCGAAAGTCCTCAGTTTAGGATAAACATACTGACGATTCAAGACAAGGTGGTCCTCGTTCGACCAGAAACCTGGCCCACGGTGGACTTTCCAGGTCTCGGCTTTTCGTCGTTCAGCCTTCCACCAGCGGTGGTTAAAGGTATCAAAAATCAAAAGGCCGCCCGGGTTCAGGGCCTCACGACACTGTTGAAGCCACCTTTGGGTCTGTGCCGGTGAAAAAGTCCCCAATGTCCCATAGGTCATGAGGATCAGGTCAAAACCTTTGAAAAACTCCCAGGTATGAAGGTCAGCGGTAAGAAAGTGGGCATCAAGCCCTTCATCTTCAGCCTGCTCGGCAGCATAGGCAACCGCCGTCGATGACAAATCGACACCCCATACTGACCAACCCCGACGGGCGAGCTCATGGGCGTAGAGGCCTGGACCACTGCCCAGGTCGAGGGCCTTGAAGGTCGCCTGGGCACTCAAGGAAGCTCGAGCGCGCTCATCAATCCAGGCGCATTCCCGTTCGATTTGCGCCAAAGGCCGACTAGCGTCGTCGTCGCGAGAGTCAAGATGAGCGTAAAGAATATGAGACGCCATGTAGGGCTCGTTCCAGATCGGGCCATCGAGGGGGTCAAAGGGAACCGGACGCGTGTCAGATTCTGCAAGGCGGATCCAGTCAGTCATAACACTCCTGAAGTCACATACAAGTGCGGACGTTCCGCGAGACTACAATTTCTGATATTTTAACGGGGAGAAAAGAAAAGAGGAAGAAAGCATGAACTTGGAGCTAAGCGCCCTATGCCCTTTTGGTGTTGAAAAGTTAGTGAAGGACGAATTGAAAGGTCTTGGCTACCACGTCGTGAGTTCCAGTCCGGGAAGAGTGGATTTTCAGGGGCCCTGGGAGGCCATCTACCGTGTTAACCTTGGTTCTCGGACTGCTGAACGGCTTTTGATCCGACTGGTAAAAGCTCAGGCACAAGATTTTGACCAGTTGTTCGAAGCTACACGCTCGGCGGCTTGGGAAGACTGGTTAACGCCAGCGGTGACAATTCATATTGAAAAGGTGCGCTTGTATCAGTCCCAGTTAACGAGTGTCCCTGCTGTACAAAGCATGGTGCAAAAGGCGGTCTTTGAAACACTATGCCGTCGCTTTCGTTTGACACGACTTCCTCAGAACGGTCCCGTTGTCGCGTTGCGGGTAACCTTAGCCAAAGATCAACTGGAGGTTTTTCTCGATACCACGGGAGCCGCTTTGCACAACCGAGGCTATCGGCAGGACACGGGCGAAGCCCCCCTCAAAGAAAATCTAGCGGCGGCGCTGGTGTTGTTTTCGGGGTGGCGGCGTAAGTACCCGTTGGTTGATCCGTTTTGCGGCTCTGGCACCATTCTTACCGAAGCCCTCTTGTATGCTTATGACCTCCCCCCGGGGCTTAAGCGGTCGTTTGCTTTTGAACATCTTCGACCTTTTTCGGCCCCTGACTGGGATCATCTTCGAGACGATGCCCGTCAGAAAACCGACCTTTCACATCGGGTGCGAATTTTTGGTAGCGATAAGGACCCCGTCGTTTTGCGCGCCGCGCGAAAAAATATTCAAGCCCTGGGGTTGGAAGATCACTTGCGTCTTGAGGTGAAAGCCATGGAAGGTGTCTCAGCGAGATTTTGGGGGATAGAGGAACCGGGATTCGTGGTGACGAACCCCCCATACGGCGAACGCTTAGAAACGGTTGCGGCTGCCCGAGACCTCTCGCGGGCTATGGCCAGCTGGGAACGAGATTTTCCTGACTGGTCGATTGGGGTCCTAACTCCGCTTGAGAGTTTGTCCCAGGATATGGGCAGGGACCCTTTTGTTGTCCGAGAGCTTTCAAATGGGCCTCTCAGAGTAAAATTCTTTCAGTTTGCCAAAAAATAGCAAACGATTGCCTTTGGTTAAATTGACAGAAAAAGCTGGTGATTCTATAGTTTTTCGTAGGTTTTTGTCACAGATTTCAGATCTGGGCAACAAGGAGTCCCCATGCCACATCTCAACCCTTACGGGCATTTTGACGACGCGAACCGCGAATACGTCATGGTCCGGCCCGATACCCCTCTGCCCTGGCTGAATTATCTTGGCCAGGATGAATTCTTTGGTTTGTGCACCAATACCGCAGGCGGTTATACGTTTTGGAAAGACGCTAAACTACGGCGCCTGACCCGCTACCGGTACAATAATATTCCCTATGACTTGGGTGGGCGCTACCTGTACGTCCGTGACGGTGATTTCGTGTGGAACCCTGGCTGGAAGCCTGTAAAGACGGTCTTGGATTCGTACGAATGCCGCCATGGTCTAGGCTATACCACCATTACTGGTGTTAAAAATCAGTTATCCGTGTCGCAGACCATGCTGGTTCCCCCTGGTGAAAATCTTGAGCTGTGGAAGGTGACGGTAAAAAACCTTTCGGGCGCCCGGAAACAGGTCAAACTCTACTCTTTTCAAGAGTTCGCCTTCTACGAAGCTCTTAACGATATGACGAACTACCAAAGAACCTACTCGATAGGCGAGGTCGAGGTCGAAGATGGCGTGATTTATCACAAAACCGAATACCGCGAACGCCGTAACCACTACACGTTGTTTGCTTGCACCGGGCCGGTGACAGGTTTTGATACCAGTCGCGATGTGTTTGTGGGGGTTCATGAAGGTCTTCACGAAGCCCAGGTTCCCATGAAGGGAAAAGCCGGTAACTCCTTGGCGTTCGGCTGGAACCCCATTGGTAGTCACGAGGTGACGCTCAGCCTAAAGCCAGGCGAAGAAACCTCGTTTGCTTTCATCTTGGCGTATGTTGACCATGATTTAGCGGGTTTTACCGGCCCCAAGTTCAGTGCTCCTATGGTGATGAACAAAGAGTTGGGACGGCAACTGGTCGCCAAATACCGCCGAATCGAGGCTGTGGACGACGCCCTCGCGCGGTTGAAGGCCTACTGGGACGAAAATCTTTCGCATTTTCAAGTGGAAAGCCCCGATCCTCATGCCACCCGTATGGCCAATATTTGGAATCAGTACCAGTGTATGGCAACCTTCAATATGAGTCGTTCGGCGTCACTGTATGAAACAGGCATAGGCCGAGGAATGGGTTTTCGCGATTCTAACCAGGACTTGTTAGGGTTTGTTCATATGATTCCCTCTCGGGCCCGTGAACGAATTTTAGACATTGCGGCAACCCAACTGTCCGATGGAACGTGTTTTCATCAATATCAGCCGCTCACAAAAAAGGGAAACTCCGAAATTGGTGGAGACTTTTACGATGACCACCTTTGGCTTGTCCTGTCGACGGTGAGCTACATCAAAGAAAGTGGTGATGTTTCAATTCTTGAAGCCCCCTGCGGGTACGCCGACAAGGATTATACCAGCGTCCAAAAAGAGAATTTGTTACATCATCTGGAAACGTCCCTTGCCTACACCATGGCCAAAAGGGGTCCGCATGGCCTGCCGTTGATTGGCCACGCCGACTGGAACGATTGTCTCAACCTGAACTGTTTTTCGACAGAGCCCAATGAAAGCTTTCAAACCGCTGGCGATGTTAACGGCTCATCGGCAGAATCGGTGATGATTGCGGGGTTGTTCCTGTACGCGGCCCGTGATCTATCACAGCTTTACGAATTTCTGGGCCGGAACGACGATGCCCAACGGATTAATACCTTCAGGCAAACTATGCTCGACACCGTAGAAAAAGTGGCATGGGATGGGGCCTGGTACACCAGAGCCTACGATGCGGCTGGTAAGGTCATCGGCTCTCATACCAATGATGAAGGACAAATCTTTATTGAAAGCCAAGGTTGGGCAGTTTTGGGTGGCGCCGGTGCCGAGAACGGGCGGGCACGACAGGCGCTAGAAAGCGTTCATCAACGCTTGTATACCGCTAACGGTATAGTCCTGCAACAGCCTCCGTATAGCACCTATCGTAAGGAATATGGTGAGGTCACCTCGTACCCGCCGGGGGTCAAAGAGAATGCAGGGATTTTTAGCCATAATAATACCTGGATACATTTGGGTTGGTGCTTGCTCGGCGAAGGTGACCGAGCCTTAGAGTACTACCACTCGATTTGCCCTTCGAAAAAAGAGGAACAAATCGATACCTACCGGTCCGAACCCTACGTCTATGCTCAAATGACGGCCGGCAAAGATGCCCCTTGTTTTGGTGAAGCTAAAAACTCTTGGCTGACGGGCACTGCCGCTTGGACGTTTGTCGTTGTGAGTCAGGGAATCTTTGGCATCAAACCGCACTTTCAGGGCCTTCAGATTGACCCGTGCGTGCCTCGTGGGTGGAAGGAGTTCCGGGCGAAGCGTACCTTTCGTGAAGGAACCTTCGAGATCCACGTCACAAACCCCAAGGGCGTTTCTAAGGGGGTTGCATCGGTCACGGTTGATGGCAAGCCGATAGCGGGAAATATCATTCCCGCCTTGTCAGGAAAACACAGTGTCGAAGTCGTAATGGGCTAGGGCTATACCTCGGGGGCAGGGGGGTGAATGGCATCATGATCCTTACGAGTTTCAAGATGCGTGGTCACCATACAGCCGGGAAACGATGCGGCGAGCGTTTGTTCGATCCGCGTCGCTGACCGGTGAGCATCACGAAGGCGGGCGTTGTCGTCAAACAGCAGGTGGACTTGGATCCAGTACCGGTTGCCTGAATTGCGAAAACGCGCTTCGTGATACCCTGCTTTTTCTGCTTGGCAGGCGGCGGCTAAAACGTCTTCGAGTTTTCGTTCCTCGTCGGGAGTAACGCGGTCCATGAGACCCGAAAACGATCGTCGCATGAGTTTTCCGCCTTCGGACAAGATATTTAAGGCGGCTAAGACGGCAAAGATTGGGTCAAAATAGGCCGGGTCAAACGTCCAGGTGCCCACCTGGATCCAATTTTTGGGAAAAAACAAAACCAACAACAAACCGATTAAAATCCCACCCGAGGTGACGGAATCCGTCAGCACGTGGCGCCCATTGGCTTCGAGAATCAAATTCTTTTTTCGTTTGCCAAGTTGAATCAGACCTAGGCCCAAAACCCCATTGACGACAAGAACAACCCCACTGATGATCGTACCGACATCGACATCACTTAAGCGTGGACCTTCAATAAATTTGAGTACAGCTTCGTAAATGATGAACAAGGCCGCCAGAACAATCATGGCTCCTTCAAACCCGGCGCTGAAAAAGCTGATGCGGTCGTACCCAAACTGATGGGATTTGTCTGACCGTTTAGCTGAAAGTTTGAGGCTGTAAAAAGCAAAGGTGACGGCGACGACGTGTACCACAGACTCGGCGGCGTCAGACATGATCGCGGCCGAATTGGTGATGACATACGCGGTCATCTTGGTAATCAGCATCAAAAACCCGATGGTGAGGCTGAGCAACATGGCTCGCCCCAGGGTTTTATCGGCTGTAGGGGGGGCGGGGGCGAACATCATGAAAATCCTCGCTTTTTTCGAGTGAAAGGTCATAAACCGCCGAAGTTTTGCGGTTTTTGTTTTCAACGTAGTGAATTGTACAAATATAATCTTCTACCACATTAATTTTATCCAGAGGAGTCACGACCATCAACTGAAGATTCATCTGTTCAAAGAGTTTCATCGCGAATTTTGAGTTTTCAGGGTCGACCTTGCTAAAAGCTTCGTCCACCACGGCAAACCGCAGGGAACGCGACCCCGCCGTGCCACGAATGCCAAACTGGTGGGCGATCGCACTTGCCAAAATGGTGTAGGCCAGCTTGGCCTTTTCACCGCCCGAGAGACTCTGGCTGTCCTGGTAATACTGCCGTTGAGAACCATCTTCGGCGTAACGTTCCACGGCCGCGAACTGAAGCCAATGGCGCACGTCGGTGACCTTTTTTCGCCAAAGCTCATCGTCGGACAGGGCTTGGATGATGGCGCGAATGCGATGAAAGGCTTGTTCGAGGTCACTGTCGCCTGCCAGGGCCTCTTTGAGCATGCGCCGAAAGTCGCGGATTTGTAGGTCGCGGCTGTCCTCGGCCTGAAGTTGAATAAAGGTGGCGGGAAGGCTGTTGTAGGTGATAGTTTTTAACGATGAGTTGAGTTCCCGCACGGTTTCTTGAATGGCCCGCAGATGATTTTCTAACGAAGTTCGAAAATCAGCGATGTCTTCGAGCAACCTTTGGTTGAGCCAATCCTTAAACCGTTTCTGGTACCCGGGGAGGTCTTCACGCCGAATACGGTCGTACCGCTGGCGAAACTCGTCCAAGTTGTCAGCCTTGGCCATCAATGAGGCCGTCTCGCCTGTCCACTCGGGAAATCGTGCGGCCAACTCAGCCCCCGGGTTGATGTACCGATGCAAGGCGGTTTCTAGCTCGCGTTCCACCATTTTAAGTTCGTCGATGGTTCGTTTTCGTTCCCCCGCCAGGGTACGACTGACTTCGTCGCGGACTTTGACCAAAGACCCTAGGTCGAGCAAGATGTTCACTTGTTTGAGCCACGGTTCGAGGCGTCGATGGCCCTCTTCTAAATCAAAACCCGCAAAGTCGAGCAGAATGCGCTGGGCCGCAGACTCTTCCATTTCATACTCTTCAAGGGTCTTGCGGAGTCGCCCCGACTGAGCGGTCGTTTCATCTTTTTCGCGGGTTTTGTCTTTGAGGGCAACTTTGAGCTCTGCTAAGCGTTGGTGCAGTTGGTCGGTGCCGCTATCGCCTGTTAGGGCCTTCTTGCGTTCCGCCAGCTTGGCGAGCTCGGCAGTTTCCGTCTCGGTATCCAGTTGGTTCCAGGCGGTAAAATCGAGAAGCTTTTCTAAAAGGATCCGTCGGTTATCGGTCTGACGGCGTTTGTCTTCTAAAGCGGATTGTTGAGCCTCAAGGCGTGTCAGTTCAGCTTGAGCGGTTTCGCGGCGCTGAAACAGGGCCTTGCGCTGAACCTCATTCTCCCAACCAAGGACAAAGCACCCTGGGTCTTCCCAACCGGGGGATGGGCGACTCCACAGACGCCCATCACGAATCCAGCCGTCTTGGGTAAATCCCCGCTGGGTTCGTGAAAGTTGATCGCGTTCGCAAGCCTGAAAATCGTAGGTCCGTCGCAACCAGGCGGCTAGACGTTCCCCCCAAGGTGCCAAGCGACGAAACTCTAAAAGGTCCGAGAGTTGGTCCCTCTCTTCCGAGACAAAGAATTGTTCTTCGGCGGAGTCGCGCAAAACCAGGATTTTTCCGGGGTGTTCATCGACCCAAGTTCGTATGGCGGACTCGTGTTCAGGGTCAACGATCACCGCCAAAAGGACATCGCCCAAAAGTCGCTCTACCGCTGGCCTCCACGCGGGGTCGAGAACCCGGACCAACGCGGCCGCAAACGGAAGTTTTTCGGGGTCCATGTCGAGGTCCGCAGCCATCCGGTCGCGCCACTGCCTGCGATCGCGGGGAATCGCATCCGAATGATGACGAAGGCTTTCTAGCTCTTGAGACAGTGCCTCGGCTTCCTCACTGGCGGCAAGAAGTCGGTTTCGTCCTTCGGCCCAGGCGACGCTGGCGGGAGCCACTTGTTCTTCGAGAGCCGATTTTTGTCGGACGGCTTCTTCGCGGTGCTCCCAAAAGCCAGGTTCTCCCTGTACCGGGCCAAACCCCAGTGCCTTGGCCAAACTGTCATACTCGTGTCTTAAACGCTCTTTTCCGGCGAGAATATCGCGGCGATGGGCCACGTCGCGCTCTAAGGCGTCCAAGAGTCCGCTTTGACTTTTGTCGCGAAGGGCGAACTCCCAATCTCGTTCCTGGCGGCGCAAATCTTCGAGCTGAAGTTCTAGACTGTCCTTTTGAGCTTCGACGGCCGCCAAACGTACTTGCTCACGGTTTTTGGCTTCGGCGAGAAGTCGTTTTTCTTGGGCCGCAAAAACGGGAGCTACAGCGTCCCAAGCCTGATCCTGCTCGGCTTTTTGCTGACTGAGTGTTTCCCAGCGCTCGCCGGCCAGCATGGCCGGTTCCAACAAACGAAGCTGTTCACGAGCCTTTTCAATCTGCTGATGAGCCCCCAAAAGGTCTTCATAGTTCTTTTTGAGTTTGGCGAAGTCTTCTTCCATATCCGCCGCATCGAGCATATTGTCGCGGATAAACTCGTTCAGGTCGCCTAATACTTTAACACCGACCACATGCGAGAACAAACTAAGGGCTTTGTCGCTTTTTAGTCCAAACAAGCTTGAAAAGGTTTGCCCATAAAGAGCAAAGGTATCGAAGAATTTCACCGGATGCCGGGCGGTGAGGGCTTTTTTCCAAGCGGGTCCCCCGTCAAAAGGCAGTAAATCTTCAGAGCAAAGACCGGCGTTGGCCACCAGGTAGAGCCGTTTCAGTGTGCCTGCCGACCACCAACGCAGTTGGGCCAACGTTGCTTCTTGTTGAAAGCTCTCATTGGCAAAGCTGGCTAAAAGGAGAGAAAAATCGTCTTTACCGCGTAAGTATTGCGTTTCGCCTGTGGTGCTGTCTTCATCGCGAAGGGTACCGTAGGCCCCCAGTACATACGAAGTTTCATCCCGTTCCCGTTTTTTGTCCGCCCCCGACGACTGGTTGTAGTGACGTTTGCCTGGAGGAACCAGCAGGGTAACTAGGGCATCGACCACGGTGGTCTTACCTGAACCGTTGGCGCCCGTGAGGAGGGAGTTTTTACCGCGAGGGGCCAAGCGGTAAATCTTGTCGTGAAAGGTGCCCCAGTTATAAATCTCGAGAGTATTCAGATGCCAGCCAGCGCTTTGAACATCTGTTTCAAAGAGAGTAGACATAGCCCCACTCTAGGGGGAGGCAAGCCCCCTGTCAACGAGGGGGGGCAAACCAAACAGCGGTGTCAACGAAACGATTTAGAGATGACTGCCCAGAGCATCGACAATATGGAGTTTCCCTGCCCTTCGTGCGGGGAGCCATGCCCCCAAAACAGCAATCAATGCTGACCCTGCGATCGCAAGCACAAACGGCAACGGTTGATAGACAGGCTTCAAAAGGCTGGTAAACGGAATGGGCATATTTTCGGGGAGGAGTTTTCGTACATCGATGCCTCCAGCGAAGGCGATTCCCAGGGCCAAAGCCGCCAGCACCCCAACAATACCACCGAGAGCTCCCAGCAAGAGACCTTCGGTCAAAAAAAGCCGCCGGAGGTTTTTTCGCTTCATGCCCAAAGCACGAAGGGTACCGATTTCACGAAAGCGTTCCTGAACCGACATTGACAAGGAATTGAGTATCCCTACCGCCACCAACAGAACCAAAATACCCAACATGAGGGTAAGTATTCGGATCCGACTGTCGATGGAACTGACTACCGTTTGAGCAAACTCTTTCCATTCGTAGACCTTGAGAGGTTGACCAGCTAAGGTGGCATTTCTTTTTAGGGCGCGAATGGTTTCGGCAGTGTCGGCTGCCGTGTCATTCCCGTGAAAGCGAAGAACCACGCGGGTCGCGAAATCGGGGCGTAACGAGAGGGCTTCCCGAGCCTTGTCGAGGGTGGTGAAAATAATATGATGGTCAAAGAGGGCAAACCCCAACGAAAAGATGCCCGAGATGGTCCCCGAAACAAGGTTGCGAACGCCATAGCGATCCAGCGCGGTCAAAAAAACCTGCTGTCCCACGTGCAGACCCAAAGTGGCGGCAAGACCGCTGCCGACCACGATGTCATTGGGGCCTTTCATCCAGGTACCAGCAGTGAGGTTGCGGGCAATGGTGGTGAGTTTTGGTTCCGCTCGGGGGTCAACTCCTCGAACCTGTACTGGAACTGACGTGACTCCATTGCTGATTCCTGCCGCGTAGTCGATGCGAGCTCCTACAGCCTCCAGACCGGGGAGGGTGTGAGCAAAAGTTTCGACAGCCTTGGTGTCGGTGATGCCCAAATCCAGCGGAAGACGAACACTTTCGGCCTCGTAGCCTCGGTTGAGTATCTGAACATCCGCCGTGTCGATATCGCGTTGGGTTTGGTAGACGGTCTGTTCCATGCCGATGATCCAGGCTTGCATACTGATCAGGACCATCACTCCCAAGGCAATGGCAATGACGTTTAAAAACGTTCGCCGGGGGTTACGGAAAACATTGCGTAGTGCGACCTTGAAGATTTCCATACCAGCTCCTTTATTCTCATAACCTAAACTTTTGTCATGCCAAGTCTTTTATAGGTACGTTAGCTATAGGTACGTTAGCGCATCGATGACGCTCTTTTTGGCCGCGACTCTGGCGGCGTAAAAGGTTGACGCCAAGGCAATGACAATTCCCGCTGCCCCATTAGCCACAATATCAGTCACCTTAAGAACGGGGTAAATTCGGCTGGCAAAACCCAAGTATTCGGTGGCTGACCCCACATCGACCCCAACCTTGGCCAAAATGGCAACGGCGCTGGCGCCAAAAATCAAGCCGCAGAGCGCACCCAGAGCCCCTAACAGGCCTCCCTCGGCGAGCAACATCGCCAACAACTGCCGCCGTTTTAGGCCGATTGCCCGCAGGGTGCCATGTTCTCGCATTCGCTCGAAGATGGACATTAGGATCGAGTTGGCAATGACAGAGGTGGCCACGATGATAAAAAAGATGCGGATAATGGCCGAAACAACATCTAAAAGCTTGAGGATGGTAAGGAGTGACCCAAAGGTTTCTTGCCAGACGTCGATTTCGTAGTGTTGTGGCGGAAACTCTGAGAGCAAACTTTGGCGAACCGCATAGCTATCGGCAGGATTTTTTAAAACCAGCCGAATTTCGCGAGTCATCCCTTGTGCGTCCAAAAGCGACTCGGCAGTCGCCGTGGACACGAAAAACAAGCTGTCATCGGTTAAATCGCTTCCTGAACGGTACAAACCCGTGATTTTTAGCTCTTGGTACCAGGGATTATTGTCTCGGTCGGTGGTGAGTACCATCACCGAACCGCCATACTTGACCCCCAACAGCTTGGCCGCACTCTCGGACAAAAGAATGCCCTCACCTTGGGGCAGAAAGCTACCTTGGGTGATTCCTTGGCGGATGTTAGAATAAAAAGCCGTGGAGGGCGAAACTCCTTGCCCCATCATGCCGAGATTTTTGGCATCCGCTTTGCTGTCCACTGGTACCGGTTGAACCACCAGGGCAGGAAAGCTCAAGATTTTTTCTTTGATCAGCACCCGAGGGTCCTGAATCTGGGCCAAAAGCTTGTTGGCGTGGGGCAAAAGGTACTTGAGGTCCTGGGGGTTCACAGCATTATCAGAACCAGCGGCCTTGATTTCAATATGGCCAGCCGTGGGTAAAATGCTGTCCAAAAAGGTTGCCGTGAGCCCACTGAGGACACCGCTGATGAGAGTGAGGACCCCCACGGCGATGAGCACAGCAAAAAAAACCACTAAGGACCGTTTACTGTGCTTAAAAATATTGAGCCAGGCCAGTTTAAAGAACATGGTTAGTTCTCCCCGACGATCAGTCCATCTTTGAGACGAATGATCCGTGTCGCATACTTTTCAATCAAGGCGTTGTGAGTCGAAAAGATGAAGCTGACTTTTTCTTCTTCATTGAGGCGTTTCATCACCTCCATAATTATGGTTGAGGTCACTGAGTCGAGGTTGGCCGTCGGTTCGTCCGCAATGACCAGGCGCGGACGGTTGACGAGGGCCCGGGCGATTGCTACCCGTTGCCGTTGTCCCCCAGAAAGCTCATCGGGTTTGTGTTTAACAAACTCTCCCAAGCCCACCACATCAACCAAGTGGTCGACAATCTTTTGCCGTTCCTTGGAGCCTACTTTGCGCATCAAAAGGGGAAACTCAATGTTCTCGCGGATATTGAGGACGGCGATCAAGTTAAACGATTGAAAGATGAAGCCGATTTCGTTAAGCCGGATTTCGGCCTCCTGGTCATCATTCAGGGTGGCAAGATCGCGGCCCTGAAAGTGCACACTACCACTGGTTGGCTTGTCGATACAGCCAAGAATATTCAGTAACGTTGTTTTGCCACAGCCGGAGGGGCCCACAATCGACAAAAAATCACCGGTGTCAATGGTGAAGCTGACGCCCTTAAGGGCGGGAATAATGGTTTTTCCTAGCTGGTAGTTCTTGGTAACCTCGCGGATCGTAAGGACGGGTTCGGCCATGGATGACTCCTTAATTTTGAGCACTTAAAAGTGATAACGGGTTTGAAAGATGACGACATAACGCGCGGTCTGCGTATTTGGAGGGGGCAGCGGCACGCTGTTCCAGGCATCGGTAACGGCCCCGGTTGCCGCCTGAAAGCTCCCCACCAAGTCAAGACTATCCCAGGGAGTAAGGGTGAGGCTGGCCTGGTAGAGGGCGCTCCCGTCTTGAAGGTCCACCAAACAAAAGCCTGCCAAATCAAACGTGTCGCTCGAATTAGCATCCAGGTGAAAGATAGCATTGTACCGATCACGAAGCGTAGGTCGAATTGTCGACACGCTGGTTCCAGAAAGCTCGTTAGCTTGGGCCACTTGGCTGGACGTCCATCCTTGCCCCCAGTACAAGGTTTCCCCTTGAACCGTGAGGTCGATGTCGCCTAGCGACCAGGTGTAACGGGCCCCTACCGAGCCGGATGGGGCGGGTTGGGTCCAAGCCGTGGGGGCGGTCCAGGTACTGACAAGGCCCGACGCTGGTACGAGGCCTTGAGGCAGAAACTCCACAGCACCTTCGGCCGTAAGAATGACGCCGCTTACGTCGTACGAAACCCCTAGTGCGGGGTTGAACGTTTCGTTAGGACTGAAACACAGGCTTGCGGTTCCTTGAAAGCGGCCCGTTTGAAGGCTGAGTTGCGTTGCCCCGGCCAGGTTATTGGCAGAAAATACCGGGAGCGGTACTGCACTCCCCGGGGTGTTCCCCAGCTCACGTTCCAGTGAGATTCCGCCTGTCCACCCCAACCAGGCGTTCGGCGACCAGGCCCAGGTTGCTCCTCGAAAACCGCTTTTTTGGTCAAAGAAGTTAATCGCGGGGTTGATCGAGTCTCCCACGGTGAAGGTTTGTCCCACACCGAGGTTGAGTCGTTTTTTACCGAAAGTCAAATCCAGTCCCGAAAAAGGGGTGAGCCTTACGTAAGCTTCGGCGATATCGAAGAGGGCTTGGCCTGCCTGAAGGGAGTTCCCCAGCGGCAAATAGGCCGAACCGTCAAGGATGAAGGCGGCTGCCCCTTGCGAAAAGCTGAGTCGACCGTTGAGGTCCAACAGCCACTGCGTTGTGGCCCCCGAGTTCCAATCGGGGGCCGACCCAAGAAGAATTTGCCCCGCATCGGCGACATAATTAAAACCGGGTTCGTCTTGAGCAGAAAGAGGAAGCCCCGCCAGTCCCAGAAAAAGAACACCCCAAAGGGGGGCCAGCTTCTTCATGGGCTACCTCGTTAAAGCGTTCAGATTGAACAGCTCGTCGGGAATATCCTGCCGAACTTTCATACTGTGGATTACTAACGTCGACGTCGTGCCGGTTTGATCCAGCGACACCATCTGCATTTCGGTAGCTCGTAAGCGGCCCGCCATCTCTTTATAATGACTGAGGACCATTTTTCGGTACAGGAGGCCCGACTTGGCATAGTAATCGAACTTGAGCGGCAAAAGATCCCCTTGACGGACCCACATTTCAATCCATCCGTAGGCGGCTTCCGGCCTTTTGGCAATGGCTCGCAACTGCCAAACTTTGACTTTGCCAAACTCGGGGTGATCAATCACTTCAGCTTTTTCAAAAACCCCACGGTAGTCGTCTAGAAAGGAGGTGCGTGAAACATCCGAGTTAGAAAAGGCCGAACCCTGAAATGAATCCCGGGGGGCCAGACGAAGGGGACGGTTAGAACCAGAGTGGGGGTTATAAAGCCACAGGCTCCCGGTTTCTGTTAACATCCGTGTGCCACGGGAACGAGGGGGCGACAGGATTTGTAAAAAACTGCCTAGGCCTTTTTTATGCGTAACTTCCATGCTCATCACTTTGGGATCTTCACCTTGGGTGACGGTTGTCAGCGTTACCTGCATAGTGAAATCTTCAGGAAAACGGATTTCGTCAATCCGGGCTAAAAGGGTGTTGCCGTCAGGCACCGACTGGGCTACGGCAAAAGGGGCGCCCAGGCACAAGAGTATCAAAAGTACTACCAGCCGGGGCGGGCGTTGAAAATCACGAATGAGCAGATTCATGAAATCTCCTTTAATTTCGAAACCACTTCTCTGAGAACGTATAAAGTTACATTGTATCACAAATCAGAGATGGGGTAACTTGAAAAGTTTGGCAAGGGGGACCAAGATAGAACCAAACACAGAGGGGTAAACCTTTGTGTTCAAGGAGGCCTGTGTGAAAATTCCACGCGCGACCAAAAAGATCCTGGCTCTTCAGTCCCAGGTGATTGAAGATTTTACCCAACAGATTCCGGTTGAACTCTGGGATGTCCGTCGGGGGCCTGAAGTCTGGACGCTTAGGGAGCACCTGTACCATTTGGCCGATGTCCAAAAACTGCTTCTGGGACGGATCAAACTGATTCTCGCCGAAGAGCGGCCGGTGATTCAGCCGTATTTTCCTGATAACGAGCCGGCTTTGGGTGAGCTTTTTCCCTCGATTGGCGCCGCCCTTACGACTTACCGACGCGTACGGGACAAGCAATTGAAGCTTTTTGCTAAAGCGCGTAAATCAGACTGGAAAAAGCAAGCCTTGCATGGTGAGTATCGACTGTATTCCTTGAGCATCATTGCCCGGCACTTAGTGATTCACGACGACTGGCACCTGTACCGCATGGAAGAAATTTGGCTAACGAAGGACGAATACTTTCATTAAAAAATATACGACTGTAATCAGTAACGGTCAAAGGGGAAAAAATTGAGTGAACCGGTTCTTGTCGGCCTGTTATTTGCCGATCGTGTCATTATTGAAAACAACGGAAAACGAGGGATCATTGGCACGTTCAATGTCTTTCATTCGCAAAGCTTTCCCGCCCTGTTCCCGCCATGGTTTATCTACGCGGCGGTCACCAACTTAACGGGTAAGCATAGCTTTGCGTTGACGCTTGTGCACGAGGAGTCTCAACAAGTCGTTGTCCCCTTTAACGGCGACTTTGAATCGCCTGAAGCGGAGGTTGTCGTTGAGCTAACACCAGCCCTCATGAACGTGACCTTTCCCCGCCCTGGAACCTATTTGCTCAGCTTTAGCGTGGACGGTGAACTATTAGGAACCCGAATTTTGTACGTTCGTCAGGCGCCACCCGGTCGATAAGTCGCTAAACGAGTCTTGAGGTCATCGAGCTGCGCCGCACCCAGCTTGACCTTGAGGATGCGCATGACCTGGTAGACCTTGCGACCCTGGTCGCCTGGGTCAGGCGAAGCTGTCTCGCGTAAGAAGCCCAGCTTAACCATGTGGCCCAGCGATCGTTCAAACTGTTTCCAAGCGCGAGCTTCATCAAATCGGCCCTCTGTATAGGGAGCTAGGCGGGCTTGCAGGTCACGAGCTGTTATAAATAGGTCACGGCTGTCGGTATTGGTGAGGTCAAACTCTTCTAGGGCGTCACGCAGGATTACCGCTAAAACGGTGGCGTCATAGCCCAAGGGGGCCCGTTTCACTAACCGTGGCAGAGTATCTTCTTCGCCCCCAGGCTGAGTCAAATACGCCAGGCCCTCTTCTGTTACCAGCATCAGTCTCAACCCGATACGAGCAAACCACTCTTGGACAGCTCCAGTGTTATCCAGCAAGAGGGCCCACAGCTTGATATCATCGTCGTAAAGGGGACCTTGAAGCAGTTTAAGAATGACAGAGGCGTACGAGAGCACCGGAAGCTCAGTTTCATCAGACATGGCCAAACTCCACTCGGGGGGATCGAAGCCGAAAGTGCTCGTCCACCGGCAAAAAGGTTGTCTCGTCAGGATTAACGTGTCCTGTGGGCGAAAATGACGCAATTTCTAAATACGCAAGAACCTCAGATAGTCCTTGTTCGGGGGGCCAGCGCGTAAGAATTTCGTCTAGGGTCGCATGGCCTTGGCGAGTACTCTCGGCCACGCGACGGCGAAGTTTAAGAAGGTCAATACTAAACTGACCGGTGAGGACGGCACGACTTTCAGCCGGTAGAGTCTGGCTTTCTCGCTGGGGGCGACGGTCCTTCCAACGGCCTTCGGGAGGTTCGCTCCAGGGGCGGTCGGCTACCATGCTCAACTCAGCATCTCCTTCGACTTCCCAAATAAAGTCAGCGGGGGGCGAGGCATGGTGACGGGCAAACTCTTCTTTCAACGAGGCCAAAAGCGTCCGAAGCCGTTCATGATGATGAATGTCTTGTTCCGATAAAAGTTTATTCAGCTTTTCGGCGAGCAACCTGTTGCCGGCGATCACTTTGCGACCGGCTAAATGCAGATGCGTTTTGAGATGACGTAAAACTTCGTCATGAGGACTACGATTTTGCGCATCGAGCAAGGCAAAAAGTTCGCCTAAGCGCTCGGGGAGTGACTCCTGTTCGCCTTCACGAATCAGGTGTTCCCAAAAGGCATAAAAACTGCGGCCCTGAGGACTCTGGCGAAGTTCTTCGGCGGCGTCCAAGGTATAACCAAGAATATCGCCGCGACTAAAACCTTCTTGCGCTTGTTGTTCATAAATCCGTCGGACCAAAGCCTGAAAGTTTTGCTCAACCTGTTTAAAATCTCCCAACAGGGCCCGTGACAAGCGGTTGAGGGCGCTAACACGTTCTTCGAGCTGAACATCCGTCCACTGTGGGGGCTCAAGACCGTTCTTGAGCTTTTGAATTTCTAAGTCCAAGGCGGCTTTCTTTTTTTCGAGACGCCGGATGCGGGACTGCGGGTCAGGGTCAAGCTTCAAGACCAAGTCATCTAACCGCTGAAGGATTTCATCAAACCGGCTTTCGGTCCCGACTAGAGTGTCGTCGAGGGTTTCGATCCATTGGAACACCCGTTGTGTCCATGGGGTGGCTTCAACCCAAACTTGGCCATTTTCGTCGGCAAATCGCCTCAGGTAACGAATCTCGTCGCGGCACCAATGGTCCAAGAGTAGTTTGGCACGGCGGTGACGATCACCCTGCGCCAAGGGAATTTCGTCAGCTTCGAGACCGCATTCTTCAAAAAAGCTCGCTAGACGCCCTTCTAAAAGGTCGCTTTCGACCATAGGAATAGGGTCTTCATAGAACATTTTTCGAAAAAAGAGCAAAAGAAAGAGCACGTGGGGGTTACGCAAGAGGCGCAAAGAAGGGTTGTCCGTCAAGCTTCGGCGTAAACGCTCGGCATCCATGGCTCTATTATTCCGGGAATCTGCTTGGCACGCAAGGCCGTAAAGAGGGATAAAACCGGTTAGGTCAAAGGGATTTCATGCCGAAAAAAGAACGGGAGAGTCCATGCACTTGCGATATAACGCCCCAGTCACCTTCAGTTTCGCCCTCATCTGCACCGTGGTGCTACTCATTGACCAATACGTGGCGCCCGGCTTTGTCGCCACCTATTTGCGTGCCCCCGGTGCCGACTTTCAAGCCAGTCAACCGCAAAACTGGTTTGCGTTGATCTTTTATGTTTTTGGTCACGAAAACTGGACACACTTATGGAACAATCTGTTGTTTTTGATTTTGCTGGGTCCCATTCTCGAAGAAAAATATGCCCCAAAAGCAATGTTGTTTATGATGACCGCGACAACGTTGGTAGCGGGAATTTTTAACGTGTTGCTACGCCAGCCGCCGCTGGTAGGGTCTTCGGCAATCGTCTTTATGATGATCATGCTGGTGAGCTTTGCCCGAACCAAGCAAGGCGAAATTCCGGTTTCGTTTCTGTTAGTCTTTATCCTGTTTATGCTGGCTGAAATTACCCGAGGAGCCGCTCCAGGGAGTCATGACGTGTCCAGTGTTGCCCACGTCGTCGGGGGTGTGTGTGGAACAATCTTTGGCTTTTTAAAGATGGCAGCCGGTCAGGGGGGAGCTCCTGCGCCAGGAGGGCCCCCTAAAAGTTGACGCTACCACAGGGTTAAGAACCGGGTACAAAATCTCCCGGTTCGTCCTCGGGTGGGGGCGGTAGGGGACGGCCTTCACGCTGGGCTTGACGACGAGACTCCATATAATCATGGTCCCGCCAGACTTCCCAAACCAAGCGAGCCAACGGCATTGATAGGTTGTTGGTGGTACTCGTGGCAAACGCGATCCCTTTTGGGTTAGCAACATTTTTCTTCACCAGATCGACCAGCCCGAACAGCTCTTTTTTATCAAAACCGTGTAAATAGAGAACCCGCTGATTTTCACGGCCGGGGATCCGTGCTGGCTGACCAGAACTTGTCGATGCGGCTAGTTGCGCGGCGTCTGTTTCACGGTGAACCAATCGTACGAGGTCTTGCAAGGCGAGTTTTAAATGATGGTCTCGAGTGGTGGCAAAAATAAGCGGCTGGTGATCGTCATGGTGCAAAACCCCTTCAAGCTGAGCGATCTCGTCAGGAGAAAACCCGTGTGCGATAACGGTCCGTTCTTGAGACGCGGGGGTTAGGCTCATGAAAATTTTCCTTCAAAGTCTTTGTAAAGCAAACTGGGTTGAATACCGTGGTTATTTTGGTACTTGCCGCTGGAATACGATACGTAATCCCCTTCGACAGTGTGGTAGTAGATTTGGCAAATCTCGACTCCAGGGTAAACGATGACCGGCTGGACGCACAAAATCTCAAGGGTCCAAAAGCCCTGAAAGCCGACGTCGCCAAACCCTGCGGTGATATGAATGAATAAGCCCAGCCGCCCTACGGACGAGCGGCCTTCTAGCATGGGAACCAGCCCTTTGGTAGCGGTATACTCCATGGTTCTTCCCAAGTAGAGTTTGCCCGGTTCCAGGCGCAACCCTTCTGCGGGAATTTTTACCAGGCTGTAGGGATTGGGCTTGGCCATATCCAGAAGGTCGTTAGTGTAAACCATCAGTTCGTCTGACAAACGCAAGTTATAGCTGTTCGGATTGAGCTGAGCTGGCCGAAACGGCTCGATGATGATATCCGTACCCAAGCGTTTCTGAATCTCTATCCCTGTCAGAATCATGAACAATCTCCCCTGGTGAACTATTCATGGAAAATCGCTTGGGGTCAAGTTAGGCATCATGGCTGGGTGGGGTGCGCTGCTTTCCAGGCGGCTACCAAAGGAGGTAGGGGCGCCCCATCCGGAACAAAGATCATCGCCGCTGAGTTAATGCAGTAGCGTAGACCTGTTCCTTCAGGAAAAGACGGTGAAGCGTCTGGCCCATCGTTAAAGACATGCCCCAGGTGACTACCGGACGAAGAATCTAGAACCTCAATTCGGCTCATTCCATGACTATCGTCCTGCCGTAAGATAATACCACGGCCGGTGATGGGTTTTGAGAAGCTGGGCCACCCGCACCCGGAATCAAATTTATCTTGCGAGCGAAAGAGCGGTTCCCCCGTGGCGGCACTGTAGTAGGTGCCCGGGCGATGTTCGTTCCAGGTAGCGCCGGTAAAGGGGGCCTCGGTGTCTGCACGGCGGAGAACTCCCCAGGCTTGGTTTCCCAGTAATTTTTTCCAATCGGTATCAGAATGATGCACGGGAACGACGGGAGTCTGGCTGGGTTGGAGAACAATAAGCCCATGCCAAACCTTGGTCGGTGTATCCGTAGCGGCAGGCGACCCTGGTTTAACGAGTTCCGGATACATGCTCACCAGACGACTTAACTTGGGAAGATCGCATTGTACGATATAGGGCGAGTCTGGGTGCTCTTCCAAATAATGTTGATGATAAGCTTCGGCCGAATAAAACTTCTTCAAAGGAACGACTTGCGTAACAATGGGCCTGGGAAAAACTTTCTTTTCGGTAAGAATCTGAATGTATTGTTTTGCCTGCTGAGCCTGCGCGTCAGATTCGGTGAAGATGGCTGAGCGGTAATTGGTGCCCACGTCAGGACCTTGTCTGTTGAGCTGGGTCGGGTCATGCACCACAGAAAAAAAGATTTTGAGAAGTGTCCCGTACGAAATAATCTGGGGATCAAAGGTCACTTGAACCGATTCGGCGTAACCGGTTGTTCCCGTGCTAACTTCCTCGTAGGTGGGGTTAGGGGTCGTACCCCCCGCATACCCCGAAACTGCTGAGGTAACACCTTTTAAGGATTCAAAAACAGCCTCTACACCCCAAAAACAACCCCCGGCAAAAACGGCTGTTTCGAGCGAAACCGGTGAAGCCGTCGAGGGAGGGGGATCAGGAAACGTCGCTGGGGCTGGGGATGAAGCGGAAGATCGGGTACAAGCTGTCATAAACAAAAAAAGGACGGTCAAGGTCTTATAACGCACCGTCGCACCTCCGTAATAAAAATAGAGCGCGGGGGGTCACTCGTCAACAAAGATTAGTAAATAAATCGGAAATTGTGATCGCAAAACGTCCTGATTGAGTCTTGAAACTGTTTCAACTGTGATTATATCACGACGCAAAATAGACTCAAAGTTCTGCAGATTGAATCACAAAGTTGGCGAGTTTGTGATTGCAAACAACTGTCAACAAATCACAAAGTTTTTTTTGGGTAAATCAAGAGGTTTTTTTGCCTTGAAGCGGGGGGGGAGTTATGGACGATAGTGGATTCGAACCACCGACTTCTACCGTGTGAAGGTAGCACTCTAACCGCTGAGTTAATCGTCCGTGGGGTTAATATACCGGGTTGCCTCGGCTTTCGTCAAGTTCGGCCAGTAATGCCGTCTCGGGGATTTCCCAAACTCGTAAGAGGGTATCTTTGCCGCGAATTTTGATTTCACCATGGTCGATGCCTGCCAAGGATTCCCAGTGACCTTCACGCCACACTTCATCCGATACCAAGAGACTCGTGCCAAGGTCTTTGTTGAGGCTTTCAAGGCGGCTGGCCGTGTTAACGACGTTTCCGATCACCGTGTACTCGCGACGTTGAAGTGAACCAACCGTACCGGTAACAGCTGGTCCCGAATGTATTCCAATTCCAATCCTAGTCGGGGGTGTTTGGCCAAGCCGCACGCGCTCGGCTAACTCTGAGCGCAACTCCAGAGCGGCTCTTAGGGCATTTTGGGCCGAATTGCCTTCGTGAAGAGGCGCACCAAAGACCGCCAAAAAACCGTCCCCCAGGAACTTATTGACAATACCGTGGTTTCTGTTGATGACATCAATCATAAAGTCAAAAAGATGATTCAAATAATTCACGACTTCTTCGGGCGATCGCTTTTCGGCAAAGCCAGTAAAGTTACGAATGTCCAGAAAAAGAATGGTCACCGGAAGGTTTTCGCTGAGCAATTCTTGCGGTTGGTCGAGCAGTTTTTGAACGACAGCGGGCGAAACATGTTGCCCAAAGAGGTTCATGATGCGGTTTTTATCTTCAAGACTTCGCCAGGCCGCAAAAACACTGGCGCGAACACGGCCACTGACAAACGCTGAAAGAATCCCCGCCAGCAACAACAGGCCGTCGCGCATAAGCATCAAGGCAAAATCGGGCGTCTGGAGAGGCAAGAGAAGGACCCCGGCCACCAAATATTCTACGGTGGCGACGGCAGACGTGAAAATAGTCAGGAGAGGGTTCATCCGAAGGGCAGAAAGGATAATGAACAAGAAATACAGCGCATAAAAGGGGCTAGACATTGCCGAGGAGGGGTCAAAGGAATGGGCGGCCACCGCAAGGGCGATAGTAGGAATCGAAGTTTCTAAAAGGGCGTTGCCGAACCGGACAAAGGGCGGCAAGGCGTGGCCTTTTTTTAGACGGCGCGTCAAAAAAAAGAAGAATGAAATTTCATAGGCGGTAAATAAGCTTGACCCGAGAAAAGAGGGCAGAGTAGGAAAGCGATGCGAAAACAGATGGTCAATCAGCCCCGGAAAAGCCAGGTGAAGCAGGGTGTTAGCAAACAAAAAGAGGGCGAGGACAGCCAAGATGAGCGCCGAGCGTTGGCGTTCACTGCGGATCATCTGAGCTTCGCCTTCGTTTTCGATCCTATTAAACCAAGTGTTCTGAGTCATGAGGTGAGTTTAGCCTAGGAATGCTGGACAGTCGAGAAGTCTTTTTCGTATTCTTTGCTTATGTCGTTTTGGAGTACTCTACCGCCAGCCTTCAGGGTGCTGGCACCCATGGAAGATGTTACCGACAAAGTGTTTCGCCGCCTGGTGGCTGACCATGGTGAACCCGACGTCCTGTACACGGAATTTACCAGTGCCGAGTATCTTTGTTCCTCGCAACCTGAAAAAGCCCTTGTACGTTTAGAAATCTACGAAAAAGAACTGGGTCGTCGCCCGTTGGTAGCGCAAATTTGGGGGGGCAACCCCGAGCAAATGTACCGGGCGGCCCGCCTAGTCGCCGAAAGAGGTTTTGCTGGGGTTGATATCAATATGGGCTGTCCGGTTAAAAAGATCTCACGCAAAGGGGCTTGTAGTGCCCTCATTCGTATGCCGAGTGTGGCCCTTGAGCTGATTCAGGCTGTCAAAGAGGGGGCTCGCTCCGTGTCACCTCAGATCGGCATCAGTGTTAAAACCAGAATTGGTTGGAGCAAGGTAGAGACTCAAGAGTGGTGCGGTCTGTTGTTAGAACAACAGTTGGACGCTCTTACGGTCCATGGCCGGATCGCCAAGCAGATGTCCGAAGGCTGGGCTGACTGGCAAGAAATCGCCAAGGTTGTGCAGTTGCGGAATGCCTCTGGCTGGTCAACGCGCATCATCGGCAACGGAGACTTGACCTGGCCACAGTTAGAACCGCGTTTACAAGAAACAGGCGTTGATGGTCTGATGATCGGCCGCGGTGTTTTTTCGGATATCGGCATCTTTCGTCGCGAGGGCTACCGTCCGTACGATACCTGGAGTCGCGAAGAAAAACTGAACCTTTTGGAACGACACATTCGCGACCATTTTGAAGCTTGGGGACAAACCAAAGATTACGAAAAGCTAAAGAAGTTTTTTAAGGTGTATACCTCCGGCTGGGAGGGCGCTCTCGACCTGCGCGCCCAGCTTATGAGCACACACCGCCACGAAGAAAGCCTGGCGGTGCTGGCGTCTTACCGCGCTTTTGCTCCTTGAGAATGGTTTTGCTGGTAACGTTCGACTGTTTCGCCGTAAAGCTTTTCAATCTTGACGGCCATTTTTGCCGCTGTCCAGTTTTGGGCATACTGGTAGGCTTCTTCGGACTTAGCCCGGTAGACAGCAGGGTCAGACAGCAAACGGATTACGGCCGCTGAAAACGGCTCAACATCATCGTCAACCATAAAGCCGCCGTTGTCTCCGTTCATGACCTCTTTTGTGCCCATCAATCCGATCGCCACGGCCGGGGTGTGGCACATCATGGCTTCAATGGTGACCAGACCTTGAGTTTCGGTTTTAGAGGCAAACGTAAAAACATCCGCCAACGAATACAGGTGTTTAAGCTCTTTTCGATCAACATACCCCAGGCAGAGTACCAAGTCATCGAGACCACGTTCTTTGATTTTGGTTTTAAAGTCTTCCAAGTAGGGGCCATTTCCTGCCACCACGAGAGTCGCCTTGGGAACTTTGATTTGGACTTGCTCGACCACGTCCAAGAGGAAATCTAGGTTTTTTTCTTGACCGACGCGCCCGACGTAGAGCATGAGCTTTCGTCCGCGAAGGCGTGGAAATTGCAAAAGCCAACGGGAATGAACATGCTCTTCATCCTTGTTGGTACCTTTAAAATCATTTTCTTGAATTCCTGTGGGAATGACTTCGATGGGGCAGGTGATTCCGTAGCTTTCAAGGACTCCCTTCATCGGGACCGTAGGGGAAATGATCGCGTCCGCTTTATTGAAAAGCTGATAGGTCAGTTTACGGGCCCAGGCTTTGCCGGCTTTTTCGGGCAGTAAGGGCAGGTAGTAATGAATATACTGTTCAAAATACGTGTGGCACGTTTGAATCACCGGAACCTGGTGTTTTCTCGCCCAGGCGTGCGCCATGAGCGAGGTGGTAAATTCGGTCTGGACATGAATAATCTCGGGCTGAAACTCAGTTAATTCATGAAAGAACCTACCTCGCTGGAAGGGGCTGACCAGGCGGTCCTCTTTTGAAAAGAATAGCCCCCATGATTTAAGCCGCGAAACGCGAGGATCCGCATGGTGCATGCCCTTGGTGTCTTCTGGTTCGGGGTAGGTCGGCGTCCAAAGGCGCAAAGTGTGCCCCAGTTTCGTCAGCTCGTCGAGAAAGATATTGGTCGAAACGGTCACACCGTTAATGCGAGGCCAATAAACATCAGATGTAAACGCAATTTTCATAGATTTTCTCCCGTGTGCCTTTACCAGCGGTTTTTCCAAGTCAGCACCGTTTGCAGGTCGCTTACCGGCGCGCTGATGATATGATTTTGATTCCAAACTGTTGCCCAATCAAGGCTCAAACTTAGACTCGACTCGGAGCCACCGGGGGCTAACAGTGTCCCTTGTAAGAGGTCGGGGCCCGCTTCGGCGGTAAGAATCACCTGCTGGGTCAAAACGGCTGTGCCAGTGGGGGATACCCAGCTCAAGTACCCGGTCGTTCCGTAAAGAGGGTTGGTGGTGTTCGTCCAGGGGTCGGTTTTTAAGGTCGGTGCGGGGGTATAAATCGAATTGTCCCCTTGTGCGGTGAAGGGCGCCGTTAACGAAAGCTTCCAACGGCGGGGGTTTTCAGCCTTAAGCGACACGACTGCTGTGATACTGTCGGGACCTGCCGCCAAACCAAAAGGACGACCGACGAGAAAAATTCCCTCGCCTCCCGAGCCTTGGTACGTGGTCTGGTAGCGCTGATAATACACGGCGTTGACATCGGGGTTTAAGTACAGAAACGGATCGGCATAGGTCCCTTCGGTTTGAAAGGACCACACGGTGTCACCGACGGTCCAGACCCGGCGCAAACCGGCAAGGTAGGCCATCGCCAGCGGGTTGGCATCGCCAAACTCGGCACTTTTAAAGGCGGTACGGATGTAGTCGCCATAGATTTGGCCGTAGAGGTTCCAACCGGGAGCCGCCGCCCAGTCAAGGTCAAGGGCAATATCGGAATTGGCGTTGGATTGCAAAAGCCAATTATGACCGGGAAAGAACGGGTTGAAATACTGGGGGTCAAAACTACTCATGTCCACCAATAGGATTTCGCTGACGGTGAGGTTTAAGCGGCTAAAAAGACGAAAGTCAAGGCGGTGATCGATAAAGTAGGTGGTCGAGGCCGGCATGTAGGTGGCCCCATTGTTGTTGTTAGCACTAGCTTGCTGATCAAGCGGGGTAGTTTTGTAATACCCTCCGTAGTAGGTCTGTCCCGGCGTGATGGCGTAGTCTGAAAAGGGGATCACCAGAAAGTTGTAGGTAAAGCCCTTCCACCAGGTCGAAAAGCCCAACTGATCGACCGTGCCTAAACTGGTAGAAAGGGCGGCGTTGGTAAAGCCTGCCTGGGTGCCTACCTTGCCTCGAAGAAAGCGCACATCCCAATGGTCACCGCCGAACACCATTCCGGCGGTGTCCGGCCACATCCACTCCAGTTCAGAGCCAGACAGGGGAATGTTCGAAACGGGTTGAAGTTGATCAAGGTCGGTGAAGTAGTCTTTTTTCAAATCGAGGTCAAACCCGGCCCAGACCCAATTGCCCACGCTGGCTTCGAGTTTTATGTCGTACAAATTGGGGCGGGTGTTGTAGCCGTCATACCACGGGAGCAACGTCCCCAGCGAGGCAAAACCCTGGGGGTTGAAATCCTGGGTTATGCGGGCTGAAAAAGCACCCTCATGATACGTTTGAGGGCGCCCCAGGATGGTCGTGCGAATAGCGGAGGCTAACTGGGCTTGGCCTCGGTCAAATTGTGACGAATCCAAAAGACTCAGTTCCCACAAAACCTGGCGTATGGTAGACGGCGCAAACCGTGTCGGTAAAGTTTGTCCCTGCGAGGCGAACAAATCGGCCAACCACCCATAAACAGGAGAATCGGCGGCGACAGGGCGTTCTAGGTCTTGGGCCGTTCCTTGAGGGGCTTCTTGCGCTGTAAGGGGAGCGACCCAGCATAAAACTCCGCCAAGAACAAAAAAGGTGAAGGCAATGAGTGATTTTCGCATGGCGGCGTTTAACTTAACACAAGGTTATTTCTGACGCAACTCTAGGCGTACAGATCAAGAAGTGCTTGAGCGCCCCGAACAATGAAATCACCGTGAACCTGCGGGTCGACCTCGGTTATACGAATGCTTAACCGCTCACGTTGCCCAGCTTCGCGCCAGGTTGTTTCCCATTTTTTCACCCGTAGGGGAAAAAGCACCAAATTATCTATTCCTGAGTCTCGGTGAAACGGTAAAAGCAGGGGGTGGCCAACTAAGTTGCCGCCAACGCCTGCTTCCTCATGACATTCCATAACCGCTACTTGCGCAGGCGTTAGGCCTTTTTCGGGTTGTCCTTTAGGAAAAATCCAGCGTGATGAACCGCGAGTTGTTTCGGAACCACGGGTAGAAATGATGACCAGCTCGGTTTGCCCACCTTTTTGGCGAAACGGCAGGCCTCCAAAGGCCCAGGTTGCCGAAGCCTCTGCCGAAAGGGGAAGCGTGGGTTGGGGCTGGGCGAGAGACTGTTCCCGAAACCGGGGGTCAAAAGTTAGTTCATAGCCAAAGTAACGCGGGGGGCGGAATAGTCGTGCTTGTTCGGGTGATGCAAATCTCACCACTGCAGTCTTCAAGCCAGCCAAGGGACCAGCATAGAAAAAAAGTTCCCCGGAGAGCTTTTTTCCTCGAGAAACTATTTTTTCGAGGGGAACTCCATGCCGCACAATCCGGTCAGGGGCTTGTTCCCACAAGTCAGCAGATGCCTCTTGGTCCAGCAAAACCTTGGTACGTTTCAAAGACTGGTCTTGCTGAAGGCTCAATTCGAGGGCGGGCGGGAGAGAGTTTTGCTTGAGTAGGCGCATATCCCAGAGGCCCGTGTTGGGCAAAAAGGCCAATTCTTCGGATCGGCAGAACTTTTCAGAGGGTCGTGAACCGGTCCAGAAAAACGTTCGCTCATAACTCAAGGGGTTTCTCCGGGATAGGGCTTGAGGCTCTGTAAAAGGGCAAAAGCCTTGCGAAGCCGGGGTGCGGCCAATCGCAACAGCGATCTATGAACCTGCCATTGCATTTGACGGGCTTCTGCCCAAAGGGTGCCCCATAGAACGCCTCGGGGCAGGGGTGCTACTGCTGTCTTTTTGGCGTCAAGGTCGCTCGTGACGCGGCGCAAAATCACTGAAAGGTCCTGAAAAGCCCCGAGACGGTCTTGCAAAGCACGGATTTCTTTAACGAGCACGGCATAAACTTTGGGAGGGCACCAATAGCCCAAGACTTCTAAGCTATAGCGGCCTTTTTTGAGTTGGATTCGGGCCTGGTGAAGCTGTTCTACGGATGGTGACGATCCGAGTTCGCGAGGAATTTTTCGTAGCTTGGCAAGCTGCGCTAAGAGCGGTAAGGCCGCTTCTTCCATGGCAGGACCAGGAACCGATAAGCTGTCGAGGCCCTGCGTGAACTCCTCGATGAGTTTTTGGTAGCTTTCGGATTTAAGCCAGCTTTTCCAAGCCCGAGACTCTGTTTGCCTTTGTTTTTCGAGAGCCGCTTTCCAGAGCGTCCAGTCATTGGCAAATTCGGGGGGTAATAAGCGGATAAAGCTTTGCCAACTGGTCAAAAGAACATCGAGGTCTCGTAATTCATTGCTGGGACGCATGAGGGCTTGAAGTTGTTGCGACAAGGCTTTGAGCGAAGAGCCAAAGAGCTTTTGTCCCAGGCGAACAATCGACCTTGCGCGCCTGAGGCGGGTACGGTACCGATGCAGACACTCGGTATCAACACTGTTTAACATTCCCTTTTCGTATTGGCGAGCCAGAGTAAACTCTCGGCGAAGGCAGGTCACAAAGTAGCTGGATGCGCTCTCGCCTTCAATTGGTTTGCTCCAGCTCGGCCACACGAAGCTATGACGCAAGGGTGCAACGAGAGACGTTCCCCGGTCGGTGATACGTTCCAATTCGTGAGATAAACTCTCGAGGATGACCGGAGCTAAGGGGTCATCTGTTTCCCCCAAGGCCAAAAACGTTCCGTGACGGCTGTGGGTTAGCCAACCCTGTAAGGACCGCATCGAACCTGTCGAAAACCTTACTTCTTGAATTGTTAAGTGAGCTTTAGCCCATAAGACGGGCCTTTGAAGGCCAAAATCCGACCAAGAACCTGGTAAAGCCCGCCACGAAGGGGGTTGAACAAGAAATGGCGCAGAGGTTTCGTTTTGCACCCAGGCTTTGCCTTCTCTTCCCCAGTGGCCATCATAGGTATCCCAGAACTCCCAAGTTGTTGATTGAGCTGGTCCTAAAACTCCGGGGTACCGTAAAAAAAAGACTTCAAGAAAGTGCGCAAGGGAACGATTGCTCCTGAGGCGAAAAACTTCATCCGGCATGCTGAACTCCTAGTTTGAGGCCTTAGGCGCCGCGTATGCCGTGATTATGCCAAGCAAAAACAGACCTGCCCAGGTGCTAGACAATTCTTAATAAAATTTTGACGAAGTCCTCACATATCCTGCATGGAAAAAAAGAATACTCCCCAGGAAACCGCCCGAGAAAGCGAGGAAAAAATGATCTACCACGATTTGGTTCGGGTCAGCCGCAAGTTGTTGGAGCCCTCGGTTCGTGAGTTTCTTCCTGTTGAGCTATGGGAAGAAGCCTTTGAGGCCTGCGCCTCTGGCCCGGAGTGGGAAGAGTTTTGTCGACAACGGCAACAAGCGCCAGAATGGCCTTTTGTGCAAAATTTGTGGGAACACTCGCGCCAGCCGTTTTGCAAACCAAAAAAGTCGGTGAGTCTAGCGCCACTGGACACCTGTGGTCTCCTTCATTAAAAATGATAGCGCCCAATTCGTGAAGAGTTTTCGTAGCAACAAAGAATTTCTTGAGCAATAAAGAATTTCTTAAGAGACGGAGCCTTTTCAGGCGGTGGGTGTATTCGGGGTTATTCCCCTGACGAGGAGGAGCGGTATGGGAAAAACCATCGCTCAAAAAATCTTTGAGGCCCATCTTGTCGATAGGCCGTTTGGCGAAGCGTGGGTTTTAAAACTTGACGCTGTGTTTTGCCATGAAATCACCACCCCCATTGCCATTGCGGACTTGATGGAAAAAGGGATGGATAGGGTTTTTGACCCTACGAAAATCAAGGCGGTCATCGATCATGTGACACCTGCCAAGGATTCTAAGACCGCTTTGCAGGGTAAGATGCTTCGGGATTGGGCTCGGCGGCACGACATCAAGGATTTTTTTGACATTGGCCGCAATGGGGTTTGTCATGCCTTGTTCCCTGAAAAGGGCTTTGTCCGCCCCGGCTACACCATCATTATGGGCGATAGCCATACGTGTACTCATGGCGCGTTTGGGGCCTTTGCCGCTGGTGTGGGAACCACCGACCTCGAAGTGGGCATTTTGAAAGGTGTCTGCGCGTTTCGTGAGCCCAAGACCATCAAGGTCGAATTGACGGGAAAGTTACCAGCCGGAGTTTTTGCCAAGGACGTGATTCTTAAAGTCATTAGCAGTCTGGGGGTGAATGGAGCAACGGACCGAGTTCTGGAGTTTACAGGCCCGGTTGTCGAGGCCTTGTCGATGGAAGGCCGCATGACGCTGGCGAATATGGCCATTGAAGCCGGGGGGACCTCGGGAATTTGTGCCCCTGATATGACGACTGTTGAGTACCTCTGGCCGTTCATTCAAAACGAGTTTTCTTCGAAAGAAGAGGCTTTAGCCCATTACCGCCGTTGGGTCTCGGACTCTGATGCTGTCTACGATAGTGTGCTCAGCCTCGATGTTTCACGCTTGGAGCCTGTCGCGACCTTTGGCTACAAACCCGATCAGGTCAAAACGCTTAAGGAACTCAAGGGTACAAGGGTGGATCAAGTCTACATCGGCAGTTGTACCAATGGCCGTATTGAGGACCTTCGTCAGGCGGCAGGCATTCTTAAAGGAAAGCGCGTTGCCGAACACGTACGCGGAATTGTTAGTCCGGCAACCCCGGCGGTCTACCAGCAAGCCCTCAAAGAGGGCCTGATTGAGATTTTTATGGACGCAGGATTTTGCGTCACCAACCCTACCTGTGGCGCTTGCTTAGGAATGTCGAACGGCGTGTTGGCCGAAGGCGAAGTGTGTGCTTCGACCACCAATAGAAACTTTTTTGGCCGGATGGGAAAGGGCGGAATGGTGCACCTGATGAGTCCCGCCAGTGCCGCATTAACGGCAATAACCGGCGAAATTGCCTAAGGCCTTAAAAGGCTTGTAAAGAGGAAAAGATGAAAAATTTTAACGGCAAGGTCCTTTTTTTGGACCGAAACGATATTAATACCGACGAAATCATTCCCGCCAAGTACCTGACGGAAGTTACAAAATTAGCATTGAAGCCCTATTGCTTAGAAGACCTCAAGCTTGAGAGTTTTCAACCGCAACGGGATGTGCCGGGAAAAACCGTGGTGGTGAGTCGGGACAACTTTGGTTGTGGATCCAGCCGGGAGCATGCTCCTTGGGCGTTAGAAGTGAACGGAATTTATGCGGTGGTGGCTTCGGGCTTTGCGCGCATTTTTCGTGGAAACATGTTCAACGGTGGTCTGATGGCGGTTACCTTAACAGCATCGCAAATCGACGAGCTGTTTGGCACCTTTGCGGGCCAAGCCTGCACGATGTCCACGGATTGGTCGGCTCAGACGATCACCTTTTCGGCAGGAAAGACCCAAAAAACTTATGACATTGGCCTGGGCGGGTTTGAAAAAGCCCTCGTTGAAGCCGGTGGTTGGGTTGAATACGCCGCGGCGCATTATTAACGATCGGGCCACGGGCCCTGAGTACCCTTACATCAGTGAGTCAATTTTGCTACAATGACTCTGTGAGGATGCGTATGCCCAAGGAACTTTTAGCTGGTCTTGACGTTGGTTCTACCACCGTCAAGATCGCTGTGCTCGACCCCCAGTCCAAAGAGTTGCTGTTTGCTGATTACCGGCGACATAATGCCGATCAAGGCGGCATGGTCGAAACTCTTTTGCGAGAGACGCATCGCCGCTTTCCCGACCACCCCCTGCGCCTAACCTTTTGCGGTAGCGCGGGCGAACCCTATTCGCGTTTAACGGGGGCCTTCTTTGTTCAGGAGGTTGTCGCCAACACCATTGCCATCAAAGAACTGCATCCGCAAACCAGTGTCGCGGTAGAACTCGGCGGACAGGATGCCAAGGTCGTATTTTTTCGTGCTGATGAGCGTACGGGCAAGCTCGTGGCATCGGATATGCGCATGAATGGTAGTTGTGCCGGTGGAACTGGGGCATTTATTGATCAAATCGCCGAGCTTTTAGAAATTCGCATTGAAGATTTTAACAGTTTAGCCGCACAGGGAAAAACTGTTTATGATATTTCGGGGCGCTGCGGCGTTTTTGCCAAAACCGACATTCAACCGCTGTTAAATCAGGGTGTCGCCAAGGCCGACATCGCGTTGTCGAGCTTTCACGCCATCGCGAAACAAACCATTGGCGGGCTGGCCCAGGGTATGGACATTAAGCCACCCGTAATCTTTGAAGGTGGGCCAATGACCTTCAATCCCATCTTGGTGAAGGTGTTTCAAAGCCGTCTCAATCTGATGGACCACCAAATTGTTATACCTGAGCGGCCCGAAGTGATTGTTGCCTATGGTGCCGCTTTGGCCGGCGAAACTCTCTATGGTGACCGCCCCGTCGGCTACCAGGGGTTGTCGGTTCTGGACGGTTTTCAAGCCGCTCGCGAAAAGCTTGATGCCGAAAACCGGCGCAATGCGGCTCACTTTTTTGAGTCGCCCAGCGACCGACAACAATTCGAGGAGCGTTACCCCGCTTCCTCCTGGAAACCCGTTCCGCCAACACCGGGTATGGTTCGTGCGTACTTGGGTGTCGATGGTGGTTCGACGACAACTAAGTTCATCTTAATGGATGAATCGGGCCACGTCATCGATAAGTTCTATAAAAACAATACAGGTGACCCCTTAAAGGTGCTTCAGTCTGCCCTCCTTGAGATGCGCCAGAAATACTTGGATGCTGGTAGCGACCTTGAGATTCTGGGCTGTGGTACAACCGGCTATGCTGAAAACCTCTTTGCTAAGGCTCTGCACGCTGATTTTCACACGGTAGAAACGGTATCCCATGCCGAAGCGGCTCGTTCCTTAAAGCCGGACGCAACCTTTATTTTGGATATTGGCGGTCAGGACATGAAGGCCATCTTTTTAAATAAAAGTGTGGTCACGGGAATTGTCTTGAACGAAGCTTGCTCGGCAGGGTGTGGAAGTTTTCTTGAAACGTATGCCCGTAGTTTAAAGATTGCGATTGAAAAAGTTTCTGATCTAGCGTTTAGCGCGGAAAACCCCTCCTTGTTAGGGAGTCGTTGCACCGTGTTTATGAACTCTTCTATCATCACCGAGCAAAAATCAGGAAAATCCAGTGCCGATATTCTGGCGGGACTGAGCCGGTCCATTATTGAGAATGTCTTTACCAAAGTGATCCGGCTGTCAAACCTTGACCAACTGGGCGAAGTAGTCGTGGTTCAAGGCGGCACGTTCAAAAACAACGCCGTGTTGCGAGCGTTTGAACAATACCTGGGGCGTCCTGTAACTCGGCCTGAACTTCCGGGCGAAATGGGGGCTATCGGTGTAGCCTTACTGACCAAGCGTTATGCCGAAACCCAAAATAAAGGGTTTAGCTCGTCGTTCGTGGGTTGGGAAGCTCTCAAAACATTTTCTTATACCTCTGAACCGGGCAACATTTGTCCGTTTTGTGCCAATGCCTGCAACCGTACCGTTGTGACCTTTCCTGATGGCGATACCTACGTAACGGGGAATCGGTGTGAAAAAGGCGAGGTGGTGGGTGATCCCAAAGACCCTGCGACCCGTGAAAAATTAAAGTCTGCCGCAAAACGCGTTGAAGAGACCCCAGACCTGATGAAGTTTCACCGGGAAGTTTTGCTGAGGGACTACCCCGTACAAAAGGTTCGCAAGCCTATCAATATGACCATTGGTATTCCGCGAACCCTCGAGTTTTGGTCGTCGCTTCCTTTTTGGAAGGGCGTTTTTTCGAGTCTGGGAATTCAAGTGCGAATTAGCCGAAAGAGTTCGTACGAACTGTTTGAAAAAGGTTTACCCAACGTTCCCTCCGATACGGCTTGTTTCCCCGCCAAATTAGCGCACGGGCACGTGCGTGATTTGGTTGATCAAGGTGTTGACCGGATCTTTATGCCGATGATGATGAAAATTCCGGTTGAAAACGAAAAAACTAAAGCGGGCGTGATGTGTCCGCTCATTCAGGGCTACCCTGCGGTAATCGAGGCTAGCGATGAGCCAACGGCCCGGTTTGGTGTGCCGTTTGACCATCCGGCGTTTCACTGGTACGACGAGCATCATAAAGAAAAACAAGTTGTTCGGTATTTGCATGAAGTTTTAGGTGTCAGCAAGGCCCACGCCGCTCAGGCGTTTCAAGAAGGACTTAAGTGTCAGAGTGCGGCATATACCGAATTGCAAGAGGCCGGTAAAAAAGTTCTTGCGGACCTGGAGGGAACCGATAGGTGGGCAATCGTACTCTCGGGTCGACCTTACCATTCCGATGAGCTGATTAATCACAGCCTTTCCAGTCACTTTACGCGGATGGGGATTCCGGTGCTGACGATTGATAGCCTTCCTGAAATCCATGAAGAAGATGTGGCCTACAGTCGAATGGACGCGGCCAACGCGTTCCATACGCGTATGATTGGAGCCGCATTCCATGTCGCAAAGAATCCTAACCTTGAGCTGGTGCAAATTGTCAGCTTTGGTTGTGGACATGATGCGATCATAAGTGATGAGATGGTGCGGATTCTTCGCGAGAAGTCGGGTAAAGAGCTCCTTGTCCTCAAGCTCGATGAAGGTGAAAATCGTGGTCCTTTGGCGATTCGTGTAAAATCGTTTGTTGAAACGATCCGCAATAAACGCGAACAACGTCTGCCGGTTCTGAACGCCTATCGCCGTCTGGGTGAACCTTATCCGGTCAAGTTTCAACCAAGAGACAAATCTCGGCTTACCATCTTGGTTCCTAATATGTCCGTTTCGTTTTCGAAGGCCATTTCGGCTGTGATTGAGAGCGAAGGGTACAAAACCCATCCTTTGAAGTTAGCCGACTCCGAAGCGATAGCCTTGGGCAAAAAGTATGTTCATAATGACATTTGCTACCCGGCGCAGATCAATATTGGCGAGATTCTCAGGGTTCTCAAAAGCGGCGATGTTGACACTCAAAATGTGGCGGCGGGTTTGCCTAAAAACTGTGCTGACTGCCGTGCGGGACAATACTTCTTGTTAGCGCGAAAAGCGCTTGACGAGGCTGGTTTTGAGCAGGTTCCGATCATTACTACAGGGACAGACAATAAGGAAATGCATCCCGGCTTTAAGCTGTCGCCTTTGTTCCAGATCCGTATGATTTGGTCTCTGGCGATGATTGATGCGCTAGAGATGATGCTCAGAGCGGTGCGACCCTACGAAGAGGTACCAGGCCAAACTGATGGTGTGTACGAAACGTGTTTGAGTGAAGTTACCAAAATTATCCCCAAGGGAATCAAAGAAGCCAAGGCTGTGATGCGAAAAGCTGTCGAGCGCTTCAATGCGATTCCCTCCGATCGTCGTGTTCGACGTCCGCGTGTCGGTGTTTTGGGCGAAGTTCTGATGAACTTTCACCCTGTCGCCAATGGGCAAATTGAACGCTACCTCGAAAGCCACGGGATGGAAGTTATTCAGCCGACGCTGTCAGACTTCTTTCGTAAGGACTTTGTCGAAATTCTCTTTAAGGCCAAGCGTGACCTTCTTCAACACAAGTTCCTATTCTCGGCGATCGCTAACCTGGCAGAATCGGCATTTGTTGCCGTTTCCGATAGTCTTCAGAATATTCTCAAAGACTTTAAATATTACCGACAGCATTTTGATATCAACGATCTGGCGCGAAATATTCAAGGGATGATTGATGAAACCTTTGAGTCCGGCGAAGGGTGGCTGATGATGGGCGAAATTCTCCAGCTTGCCAAAGAGGGCGTCAATTCCTTTGTGATTCTCAACCCCTTTGGCTGTATGCCCAACCATGTCACGGGTCGGGGAATGATCAAGCCGCTGAAAAAACGCTTGCCCCATGTTCAGATTTTGGCTTTGGACTACGATCCTGATACAAGCTTTGCCAATATTGAGAACCGCTTACAAATGCTTGTCATCACCGCGAAAGAGTTAGAAAAGCTTGCGGTAGAGACCATCGCACCCTGATCCTGGAAACAACCTGAGGGGAAACCCTAGGCGGTTTGGAACTGTTCTCCGCCCAACGTAGCCTGGGGTTTTCCCCACAGAAAGCCTTGGGCGAGGTCGGCTCCTTCCGAGAGGACAAACTCAAACTCGCCTTGGGTTTCAACACCCTCAGCCAATAAGCTTATACCGTTGTCCCGGCAGATGTGCGATAGGGCTTTAAAGACGGATTGTTTGAGGGGGTGTCGATCAATTTCACGGATGATAGAAATATCGACTTTGATGATATCGGGGTTCAAATTGACGAGACGGCTTAAGGAAGAATATCCGGTTCCAACATCATCGAGAGCGATTTGAAAACCGCACCTCCGGTAGTACCCCAAAATGGTTTCCAGATGGTCCCAGTCTTCAATTTCTTCGGTTTCAACAACTTCAAAAACCACTCGCGAAGGCTCAATCCCTAATTTTTCGGCCAAATCGATGGTACTTTCAAGATTGTTATGGGGGTCATTGATAGCAGAAGGCACAAAGTTAATAAACAATTTGCCGGCCGGGGGGAATTGCGATGCCGTTTGAAGGGCAATATGCCGCGCTTGTTGATCTAAGGCTGCTATAAGGTCGTTTTCGGCGGCCGAGCTAAACAATAATGCTGGTGGTACAGGCAAACCGGTCGATTCAAAGCCTCGCAGAAGGCACTCATGGCCAAAAACCGTCTGCCGACGGACGTCCCAAATGGGATGAAAGTGACTTGTCATTCGTCGATTTTCTAAAATATCGAGAAGAATTTCTGCTTTTTGCAGAGATTCCCACTTGGTTAAGGACTTTGTTTGTAGAGACGTTTCAAAAGTGAGCTTAGCTCCCCGCGACAAAAAAAGGATCGCAATGTTGTGTTTTTCGACGGGAGTCCATCGCGGAAAGCTCAAGAGCCGCAAAAGAAACTCACTAAAACTGACAACCTCGATGCCCTCGGGGTTGATTCGAAACCCGCAATAAGCCAAAGATTGCTCAAGTTTCAGATGATACTCTGGAACACGTGTGCTAATAAAAACTTTGCCCTCTTGGCGGGAAATTCTCGAGTTTGAAGCGCGAGCCACATCCGGGGTGAACAGCATACATTCATGCTATAGGCAACAGTCTAAAACGTCAACAAAAAAGGAAGTATTCTTGCCGCCTAAGGTTACCTCCTACGGGGCTCGAACCCGTGTTACAAGATTGAGAATCTTGTGTCCTAACCACTAGACGAAGGAGGCAAAAGCAGGAAGTTAAGTTTCCGGGGGAAGAAAAAAGTACCTCCTACGGGGCTCGAACCCGTGTTACAAGAATGAAAATCTTGTGTCCTAACCACTAGACGAAGGAGGCAGGTTTTCTTGAGCTGGACAGGATTCGAACCTGTGACCCATGCCTTAAAAGGGCATTGCTCTACCTGCTGAGCTACCAGCCCACGGAACGGAAGCCAATATAGGCGAAACGGAACGAAGTGTCAACCGCCGCAAAAAAACTTTCTTCGGTAACGCTATGTTAAAACCGCAGGGCTGTTTCGACTGATATGCCAGGTTTGGCTAAGACACCCGCATATTGGCCCAGTTCGTCCGAATAAATCGAGGCGTTGATATCGACAACGGCCATTTTTATTCCGAAGCCAAAGGTGAAGTACCCCTGGTTTAACCCTGCTCGAACCGCAAGGAATTTTAGAAAGGTAACTTGCCCGCCTAAGTGTAACCAGGTCCAAAACGACGGTTGCGTAAAACTATCTTCCAAGGGAATTTGTAGGTCAGCTTCTAGACGAGGGTCAATGATGCCTTGTCGGGCTCCCATATCGGGTTTCCAGGAACCACCCAAACCAATTACCATCGGAATACGGTAGGTGGTAGCGGGGGCTGAGCCGGTGGGCGAAACAAAGCCAAGCGTTTGCGTGACTTGCCCCAAGGTTGTTTGATGAAAGTTAAAGACGGTACTACCGATATCGTGAAGGACAAACCCTGCCGTCCAACTGCCGGTCTTGGTCATACCAAAATCCAGGATGGCTCCCCAGTCCCAGCCGATACCAAAGCCATTATAGACAGGAATGGAACTCAGGTTCGCTGAGGTGCCAAGGACATCGGTGAGGCCCACAGAATCGGTATAGGTTCGTTGCATGGGATGGGTGTCGAGGCCAATGTGGAGTTTTGCCCATTTCAAATCAAACGGTAGGCTGTACCCTATAACCATCCCCAAGGTTTCATCAATTGTTCCCGTGGTGCTGAGAAGGTTTTGTCCTTTAGCCCAGCTGTCTTGTTGGAAAGCTACCGCCAATCCCAAATTGTTGCCGACCCAACCAATGCCGGCGTTGACGCTCTCGCCGATGCCATATTGCGAGACGAGGTTTTGAATAAACGTTGCCGAACTATTCAGCGACGTGGCATTGAGGTTTTGAAAAGCACTGAGGTTGCTCAAAACCGAGCTAGCTTGGGTGGGCGAGGCATTGAGCGTGCCCTGAACGGATAAGAGTGTGATCGTGAGTGGGGAGCGAGAGAACCCCGCAGGGTTGGTAAACAAAGCGTCATAGCCGTTGGCAACAGCCGTAAACGCCCGCCCCTGAGCGGTGACAATGGGACTCACCGGCGCAAACGGAGGTAAAAAAACCTGGTTTTGCGCCCAAGCCGAAAGCGCCAGGGAACAAAAGCCAGAAATTAAAAAAATGCGCCGAAAAAAAAGCATGAAATACTCCCTTAAAACTTTAGAGTCGGGGCCATGGTCGTAATGTACGAGTAGGTTCCCGAATTGGTGGTGTTGTTAAACGCGTTGGCCAGGTCGGTAGCTTGGGTGGAGAGTGTCGTAGTGTTAATCAAAGCGGTATTCCCCGTTGCGATAAACTGAGCTGCCGTGGTGGTTGAACCACCAGAGGCGGCCACCAAAACATTTGCCACGGCGGCGACTGCGCCGATTTGTGCTAAGTCAGTCTTGTTGGTGGTCCCAAAAAAGTCTGTCGAGTTCCCGCCAGAGGTCGTATTGAGTGCGGTATAAATATTGGATATCGCCACGAGATTGTTGAGGGTTGAAGCGATTTGCGTGGGTGTTTGACCGGCGAACAGACTCTGGGCTGTGCTTAGTGCTGTTGTGGGGGAACTGAGGGTGCTGAGGTTGTTACTCGAGGTTAAACTGGTCAGGCTATTCAAAACATTCGATACGACTGTGCCTGTATTCGTACCGTAAGTGGCAACCTGTATAAGCGTTTGTTCTGCCAAGAGCTTATCGCTTGTCGACGAAGACGGGCTGGAGATTACTGACACCAGATTGGTGGCAACCGCTGCTTCGGCCCCGGGGTTGCTTTGCAACTGCGAATAAAAACCAGGCTGTTGAGTTAAGTTGCGAATTTCTGTCACAGACGCCGATTGTAGAGCCGATGCATCCGGGGCCGCAGGAGGGTCGACGTTGTGAAAGAGATTGCCGTCGAAGACTTGCGAGCAGGAGGTAAACACAACAGCACTAAGAAACATTGTCAGCGTAACTTTGATGGCCACAACTGTGCGTCTAAACATTCTGGCTCCTCCTAGTCACAATATAGAACATGGTCAGGGGGTTTTCCAGACCCTAGCGGTTTGATAAATTGACCGCATGGAGATTATACGCTATCCGGCGGACATCCTTCGCCAAAAAACCGAGGCCGTTTCGCAGATTGACCAAGAAACCGCCGAACTGGCCGCCGCCATGCTTACCACGATGGTCGAAGGCCATGGGATTGGCCTGGCGGGGCCTCAGGTTGGTCAACTGCTGTCGCTTTTTGTAGCACAAGATGAAAATGGTAAGCCGTATGTGTTTATCAATCCAGAAATTACCGGTACCAGCCTGGAAACAGTGGGCTACGAAGAAGGGTGTCTTTCGCTACCCGGTATTTATGAAGAAGTGATTCGCCCTGAAGCAGTCCAGATCCAGGCCTGGAACGAAAAGGGACGATTTTTCAAAATGGAATGTTCCGGCCTTATAGCTCGGGTAGTGCAACACGAGCTTGATCACCTCAAAGGGACGTTGTTTATCGATTATTTGACTCCGCTCAAGCGCGACCGTTTGTTGAAACTCTACGAAAAGAAAAGTAGACAGTGAGAGGTTTATGAAGATCCTTTTTGCGGCAACACCTGAAATTGCCGTTCCCTGCCTTGAGGCGTTGTCGCAAAACGCCGAGGTTGAAGTTCTGACGAATCCTGACGCCCCTGCCGGTAGGTCGGGGCATCTTCGCGCCTCGCCGGTAAAAGCGGCCGCTTTAGATCGGGGGTTAAAGGTCCACCAGCCGGTCCGTCTCGACGCTGAATTTCGCGCTAGCCTGAAAGGTTTTGATCTTTTGGTGAGTTTTGCTTATGGGAAAATCTTTGGTCCGCGCTTTTTAGAGATGTTCTGTCTAGGCGGTCTCAACGTTCACCCCTCTCTTTTGCCGCGCTGGCGGGGGGCCTCACCTTTGACGGCCGCCATCCTTGCCGGTGATCAAGAAACGGGAATTTGTGTCCAGACACTCGCCCTTGGCATGGATGAAGGCGATCTCGTGGCGTGCCTGCGTCGACCTCTAGAGGGTACCGAAACGACTGAAAGCCTTACCCAGTGGGCCTCGCAATCGGCTCCCGGACTATTGCTGACGGCAGTTGCCAGGGTAGCCTCGGGGGAACGCCAGTTTACTCCTCAACAGGGACAAGCTGTCTACTGCCAAAAAATTTCCAAAGAGGACGGCCTCATTGACTGGAACAAATCGGCTGGCGAGTTAGATGCCCAGGTGAGGGCCTTTACCCCGTGGCCTGCTTCGTGGACCTTTTGGCGTGGCCAAACCCTCACTTTGAGGCAAGTTCGGGTTCTCGATGGTAAAAATACGGCTGATCCCGGCCGTGTTCTTGCGCTAGACAAGTCGGAAGGGATTTTGGTACAAACAGGAAGCGGCCTTTTGGCGCTCCGCGAGCTCCAGCTGGCGGGAAGAAAACCACTGGACTTCCGAAGTTTTACAAATGGGACCCGGGACTTTGTGGGTTCCCTTCTCGGAGTAGAAAAATGAAATTGCCTTTGCCGCGCCGAAAGACGCCAAAATCTTCTTGGTTTCGTGACTTTTTGGTCAAAGTTTTACCAACTAAGGCAGATGATCCTGAAACTCAGCTGTACAAAAAAGTTACCTATGTCGTTGTGGGGATGGTTTTTTTAACCTTTGTTCTTGCCTTTATCGTTTTCGCCTTTAGTCTGCGGGGACGTGAGGAAACCATGATTCCTAAAGTCGTCGGTGAAGATGCCATCACGGCGATTCAAGAACTTCAAGATAAAGCACTCGTTCCGCGTATCCAAACTCAGTACTCCAATGACCCCCGTCAAAAGGGGACAGTGGTGAGCCAGGACCCCCAAGGGGGAATTTTAGTTCGCGAGGGAAGAAAAATCACGCTGTGGGTCTCGAAGGGCGCTGTCATCGACAAAGTAGAAAACTATCTTGGTCAAAACCTGAATGATGTGGAACTCCACTTACGCTCGTTATTTGCTACCCAAACTCAGGCCATTGTTACGGTAGAAAATACCCCGACTTATGTTTGGGATTCTGCTCCTGATGGGACCATCCTTCAGCAAAAGCCCGCGCCCGGCACACCGATTACTGGTGATTTGACCTTACGCTTTGTCGTCAGCCGCGGCCCCCGAGGTCAGATGGTGGAGTTGGGTTCCTATGCTGGTCAAGATTACCTCAGCGTGATGAACCAGCTGGCTTCGCAAAGCATTCCGTTTGTCTTTAAAGCCCGCAGTGCCGAAGGCAACGAACAGCCAGGCCGGGTGGTGGCGCAAGACCCCGCACCGACGGTACAGATTCCCCGTGGAACCTCGGTAACCTTGACGATGACCCAGCCCAAGGATCTCCCACAGGGTTCCGTTTTTGGTCTGTTCCAGGCAAATTTGCCGCAGTATCCCATCCTGGTGGCTCTAAAACTCGAAGATCGTAAAACCAACGGTGACTCCACGGTTATCGTTGCCATGAAACATCCCGGTGGACCCATTGCGATCCCTTACGTTGCCCCCCTTGGCGATACCCTGGTGTTGTCCATTCTTGGTAAGGATATTTTGACTCAGACAGTGGGTAGCGGAAAAGCTCCTGTCGCTGTCCCCTGAGTCGTT
Source organism: Spirochaetales bacterium (assembly GCA_013044245.1). Taxonomy (GTDB): domain Bacteria; phylum Spirochaetota; class Spirochaetia; order JABEVK01; family JABEVK01; genus JABEVK01. The sequence goes on from JABEVK010000020.1 coordinate 75,299, forward strand.
CGTTGTGGGTTTGGTCAATCCCTGGGGAGGCACCATCCTGCATCGAGCGGCAACATCCTCCACGATGGAGGATGCCCGCTTGCTGGAAGAGTCTGGTGCTCCTGGGGGCAGTGTTGCTTGGGCTGACTTTCAAACCGAGGGGAGGGGGCGCGTGGCGCAGCGGCGCTGGGAATCGCTTCCCGGAGGTGCCCTGCTGGCAACCTTCTTTTGGCGTGATCACCAGTTCCGCGTCCCTCAGTTTGCTCCTTCGTTGCTGGTGGCGTTGGGTGTTGTTGACTGGTTGGGCCAGTACCCCGTTCCAGGACGTTTTTGCGTTAAATGGCCCAACGATGTGCTATATGAAGAGCCCGCCCCTGGGGCCGACGCCGTTAAACTGGCGGGTATCTTAACGATAGTCCGGTGGCGAAGTAAGACACGAAGTATTCACGTCGGTTTGGGTGTGAATCTTCAACCTCCTCCTGAAAGTTCCTACCGGCGAGCGGCTGGGTCCCTAGCGGCTCTGGGCATTACTTTGACGCCTTCTGACGCATTGCGCCAACTTATGCCAGCGTTGGAGTCTGCTTTTCAAGACCCTGATCCGAGGACTCGTCTTGAGACGCATCTGTGGAAACGGGGCGAACAAGCCGAATGGGAGACCCCGTCGGGAGAAAAGATCGGGGGTATCGTTGAGGGGCTTACCGCCGAAGGCCATTTGCTTCTTAAGACGGCGGCAGGAATACGGACGTTAACTTCGGGTGAGTAACTAAGTGAGGTTTGTACGCCTAGCGAGCTTTTGGTGAGTTACCTTTAGCCATGAGGCTATGTCGAATTTGCGTTTGAGGCCCGAGGCGGTCATTGACCGGATTGTCCCCCAAACAGCGCGTTCACCCCAAGGCCGGTCATGTTTACCAAAGCACCAAGCCACACCTGCCCACGAGTTGGGGTCATTACCATCCAACGACCAGCGGTTATTGAGCGTAAGAGCGGTTTGAAAACCCTCTTCAGGCGAAGCCGACCATTCTAGAAACTTTTTTCCCCAGTACATCCTGA